>CBDUWG010000056.1:0-8369 GCA_965370845.1 uncultured bacterium | reverse complement strand
GTGATCGATTTTCACCTGGACCTGCTCCGTTTTTGCTTCGGCCAGGTCCACAGGAGCCGGATCAAGGTCTGTATTTCGACAGAGGAGAGGCAGAGAGCTGTCCGGCGTCAAAGAGATTGGGGTCTGTTGGAAGGCGATAGGGTGGTAGGTATGCATATAGGGGGACGTGGCCAGAAACGGTGGCCTGTGGTGTGTTTCGCCCGGCTGGCCCAACGGCTCATTCAGGACTACGACGCCAAGGTCGTTCTGTTCTGGGGACCGGGGGATCGTCAGGCGATTCGACAATTTGAAGGGAGATCTCTGGATGGCCTGTTCATTGCCCCGCCTCTGGGGATCCGCGATCTGGCCAGCCATCTGCAAAGCTGTGATCTTTTTATTTCCGGCGATACGGGGCCCATGCACCTGGCCGTGGCCGTGGGCACGCCCACCGTGGCTATCTTTCGCGTGCTCAATTACGACCGATACGGTGAGCGGGGGCCGCGGAATAAAATTGTCTATCGCCCGGAAGGCGACGTGTCCGTGGATGACGTCCTGGCCGCTTTCCGGGGTCTTTGGATGGTATTGGCGGAGGATTCGGTGCGCGGATGAGACTGCTGATCACTGAAGATTTCCCCCCCAAGGAGGGCGGACTGCAGACCTGGGCTTTCCAGCTGGCCAGGAACCTGCATCGGCTGGGTGGGCCCATCACGGTCTTAGCCCGCAGAGCTACGCCGCAAAACAGGAAATTTGACAGTCAGCAGCCATTTACCATCTGGCGCATGGGCGGTCGTGATTGGAACAGCTACCGTGACATCTACGTGGCCTATTATCTGGCCAGATTTCTCCTGACCCAGGGCACTAGGCCTATCGTCTATGTCACCCACTGGAAGGTCGGCTTGGTACCGGCTTTGCTGTCGCCCCTTCTGGGATTGAAGGTGATTATAGGTGCCCACGGGTTGGAGATTCTCAAGGAGAAGAGATGCTACCGCCAGTGGCTGATACGCCGGGCTTTCTGTTGCGCCCACCGCGGTCTGGCAGTGAGCCAATATACTCGGCAGATTTTGATCCGGCTGGGAGTTCCCCAGGAAAAAGTAGCCGTGGTTCCAAATGGGGTCGATGTAGAAGTTTTTCGTCCCCAGTCAAGATCGTCCTCCTTGATGAAGCGATATGGGCTGCAGGGTAAAAAGGTGATTTTCACCCTGGCCCGTATGGTAGCCCGCAAGGGTCAGGATCAGGTGATCAGGGCTCTTCCCCGGGTAATCCAGAAAATCCCCAGCGCTGTCTACCTGGTGGCCGGTCAGGGGTCTGAGGAACCTCGTCTCAGGGTTCTGGCCCGATCGCTGGGGATGCAGGACAGGGTTATTTTCACGGGTTATGTGCCCGGGGATCAGCTGGTGGATCACTACAACCTGGCCGACGTCTATATCATGGCCAGCCGTGAGATTGGGAAGGAAGGGGATGTAGAGGGTTTTGGAATTACCTTCTTGGAGGCCTCTTCCTGCGGACTACCTGTGGTTGGAGGTAGATCGGGAGGGATTCCTGACGCCATCTTGAGTGAGCAGACAGGACTGCTGGTTGATCCGGAAGATCAGGATCAGATCGCCAGCGCTCTGGTGCGGATCCTGGCGGACGAATCCTACGCCCGTAGACTGGGACAGGGTGGGAGAAAGAGGGTTGTGGAAACTCTTCAGTGGCGGCATATGGCCGAGCGATGTCTGCGGATGGAAAAAGAGTGCCCCTGAGCGGGTGGAGGTAGATTCGCTGCGAATTTTGCTGATCAGCTCTGTCAAATACTGGGGAGGGGGAGAGGCTTGGATGTTATCGGTGGCTCGAGGACTGATCCACCGAAAGCACCAGGTCACACTGGTTTGCCAGCCAGCCAGCCGGCTGGCAGCGCGGGCCCGGGAGTGTGGTATCATCCCATTCACGTTGAGGCTCAGGGGGGACTTCGATCCTCTGGTGATGGCCCGTCTTTACTGGCTGATCCGCCGCCGCCGGATCCAGATGGTCTGCGCCAACATGGACAAGGAGGTTCGTCTGGCCGGTCTGGCCGCCAAGCTGGCCGGAGTCCCTTTGATCCGTAGGCGAGGCAGCGACATGCCTTTTCCCAACAAGCTGCGTTTTCGTCTGGTCAATCGTCACCTGGTGCACCTGATAATCGTGAATTCCCGGGCTACGCGGAACACGTTGCTTCAGAAAAATCCCTGGATATGCTCAAGAAAGCTGCGGCTGATCTACAACGGAATTCCAACTTCCGCGGAGGGGGGGACGGGAAAGCGAGGGGAGGTTCTGGGGGAATTTGATCTGAAGGATGCCTGGCCGGTCCTGGCAATTATAGGTTTGTTAAAGGAGCGTAAGGGTCACGAGATATTGTTTCGAGCGCTGCCGGAGGTAAAGGTGGAGTTTCCCCGCCTGGCGCTTTTGGTGGTAGGAGAGGGGGAGCTCCGGGGGAACTTGGAGGAATTGGCCCGTCGGTTAGGCATCGCCGAGAACGTCTGCTTCGTCGGGTTTCGGAACGATATCCCCAGGCTGATGAGCAGCATGGATTTTCTGGTGCTTCCATCTAAAAACGAGGGCTTCGGCTATGTGCTGGCCGAGGCCATGTCCCAGGGCAAGCCCGTTGTGGCCAGCAAGGTCAGCAGTATTCCCGAGGTGGTAGAGGACGGCCATACAGGCTTGCTGGTACAGCCCGGGGACGTAACCGCCCTGCGCGAGGCCATCCTGGAGCTCTCGCGCCATCCCCGGCGAGTCCGCCAGATGGGAGAGGCCGGACGCCGCAGAGTACGGAGGCTATTCGATTTGCAGAGAATGCTGGATCAGGTGGAGGACCTGTTTGGCCAGGTGGTGGGGGAGGTGAGTGTCAGCGGGGATTTTTAATGAGGATGTAGTTTCGATACTCGCCAATGCCCCTATGCAGAACCTTGTCCTCCAGGAAAGAGAGGATTCTGTTGCCCAGGCTGTGGTGGCGGTGCCTGACCGTGGGATTCTCCGGAACCGTCCAATTTTTGTTGGCGATACGCCGGTTCATAACCTGGGGGTGGATACCCGTGAAAGAGGTCAGGTGTTTCAGGGAGCCGTACTGAAAGGGGGCTTCTCTATCGGGATGGTGCTGATCTACCCATTGGGTGTCGTGATGCAGTGAATCCAAGGCCACCTGCTTGCGTTTCATCAACTGTGGGTGCCTGACCCAGCCGTAATGCCAGATGGTGGCGCCGCCATGGACGACCCGCAGCTTCTCGCCGTTCCGGCGAAATCCCTGGGCGCTCTTCCAGGAGGTGCTTCCCAGGCCGTTGCGAATAACCCGCACCTCGTGTCGGTACCAGCCATGGGCCCGTTGATAAGTCTCATAGCTGCCCCAGAAATGCAGGTAGTCGAAGAGCAGGCCCTCGACTTGGGGGTGGGAAAGATGTTTCTCCATGGTTTCCCGGAGTATGGGCAGGTCCTTTTCGTGGACCACCTCGTCGGCCTGAACATAAAAGCACCAGTCTCCGGTGCAGCGGGAAAGGGCGATGTTGGTCTGCTGGGCATTAATGGCTCCATGGACGAAGTATTTGGGATCCCAGACCGTCTCGATCACCTTGATCTTCTCGTCCCCGATGGCCCGGATGGCCTCCAGGGTGCCGTCATCTGATTTGCCCACGGTCACCCAGAATTCATCGCATATCGGCAAGATGGATGTGATGGCCTCCACGATGGGATAGTCCAGGCGGATGGCATCCCGGACGAAACTGAACCCGCTGATCTTCATCTGTTCTCCAAAATCTAAGAGTTTGTTTTACGAAGATATACCCTCCTGCGGCGGGGGTCAAGAAATTTTTTACAGCGGAGGAAAAGAAACTGCGTATTCTGGAACTGGTTAACGTTCGCTGGTGGAACGCCTGTGCCGAATACGGGGTTAACCTGGCTCTGGGCCTGCACCGCCGGGGACATAGGGTTATCGTGGTGGGCCGACGGGACAGCCCGCCCCTATGCAAGGCCCAGCATCTGGGTCTGCCCTTCCGGGCTATGGCGATGGAGAGCCATCGTCCGGGTGAGCTTCTGACCAGCCTCTGTGCCCTGGTGAGCCTGATTCGAGAGCAGGATATCCAGGTGGTCAACGCCCATCGGGCCGAGGGACATCTGTTTGCCGCTCTGGCCTCCCTGCTTTTAGCCCGAAGGGTGATTGTGGTGCGGACCAGGGGGGATGTGCGGCCGCCAAAGGGCCATTTTCTGAACAGGATCTTGCACCGTCGGCTGACGGATGCCATCATTCTGCCCGCTGAGGCGATGAGAAGGCCGGTGTTGGAGAGGCTCGGTCTGTCTCCTGAGAAGCTGAGGGTTATTCCCCCTGGTCTTGATCTGAGTTATTTCTCCGGTGATCAGTCCGCAGAGGAGAGGCGCAGAGCTTTGGGCTGGCCGGAGGAGGCGGCGGTGGTGGGCATCGTGGGCCGTTTCTCTCCGGTTAAGGGCCACAGGGTCTTTTTAGAGGCTGCTCGTCTGGTACTGAAATCCTTCCCTCAGACCACATTCTTCATTGTGGGCCACGAAGCCCAGATCAAGATGGCGGACCTGAAGGAGCTGGCCGAGAAATTAGGGTTGACGCACAGGGTCCGGTTCACTGGTTTTGTGCCGGATGTGACCCGGGTAATCGGTGCCTTCGACGTGGCGGTTGTCGCCTCAACGGGCTCAGAGATCATCTGCCGCGTGGCCCTGGAGCATATGGCTATGGCCAGACCGATAGTGGGCACCCGGATCAACGCTATCCCCGAAGTGGTGGTTCACGGATCCACCGGCCTGCTGGTTCCTGCCCAAGACCCCCGGGCCATGAGCCAGGCCATAATCTCTCTGCTGCAGAACCCACAAAAGGCCAGGGTTTTTGGCCAGGCGGGCCGAAGGCGTGTTCAGGAGCTGTTCACCCTGGACCATCAGGCCGGACAGACCGAAGCCCTGTACCGGCAATTGTTGGAGCACAGTCTTTGAAAGGGATCAAGCGATGCTCATCCCAGGAGGGATACTGATGGAGTCTCCCGGAGCCAGATGGAGCCAGAGGATCGTAGAAGTGGCCATTCTGGGTTTTGCCTTCTTTTCTCCCTGGTCCATTGCTGGGGCGCAGCTTTGCCTGGGGTTTGGGTTAATATCCTGGGCGATCAAGCTGATCATTTCCCGGGGCCGGGGACTGGCGCGAACCCCGCTGGATCTGCCCATCCTGGCATTTCTGGGGATTGAACTGCTTTCCGCCCTGGTAAGCCCGCATTGGCAGACGGGTTTGAGGTCTCTAAAGCACGAGTGGATCGTGCTGATCTTCTTTCTGGTGGCCAACAATGTTCGTCGCCGTGAGCTGGTCTGGAGGGCTTTAGATGTGTTGATCGCCGTCACGGCCCTGGTCAGCCTGTACGCCATCTGGCAGCATTTTGCCGGCTGGGACCTGTATCGTCACCGTCCGTTGCGGCCAACTGGCAATGTGTTTGAGGCCACCGGCCTGTTCGGCCATCACCTGACCTACGGCGGGTACGTGATGGTTGTTCTGCTGGTGAGCGGATGCCTGTTCTTATGGGGGACAAGGGGGCGCAGGAAGGTTGCTTTGGGGCTGGCCAGCCTGGTGCTTAGTTTGGCGCTTATCTGGAGCTATGCCCGCAGTGCCTGGGTGGGTTTATTGGGTGGTATATTGGCTATCGGTCTGCTCCGCGGACGGAAAACTCTTGTTTTGGTGCTGGCCGGAACCGTTGTTTTGGCAGGGCTTGTATTCCTACTTCAGCCATCCGTACGTCTTCAGGTCCAGGATGCGGTGAACCTGCTCCAGGATCCCGTGGCCAAATCTTCCCGGATCCAGATGTGGCTTGCCTCCCTGAGGATGATCCGGGATCACCCGTTGCTGGGGGTGGGGCTCGGACAGGTAAGACAATCGCTGGTGGCCTATGGGTGCGATCTGGGCTATGCCCACCCGCACAACGATTTGCTCAACGTAATGGCCAATGCCGGCTTCTTGGGACTGGCGGCCTTTATGTGGATGTGGGTGGCCTTTTTGAGGATGACCGTCCGCTGTCGGTCAGGCCGCTGGGGAGGGAAACTCTCGCCTGCCCTGGGAACGGCCGGATTCGGGCTGCTGATCGCCTTTTTGGTGGCTGGTCTGTTTCAGTGCTATTATACCGATGCCGAAGATGGAATGATCCTCTGGTATCTCATGGGATTGACCATGGCTGCCTGCAGGGTGGAACAGAAGAAGGGTGATCGCTGGGCGGTCTCCTGAATGAAAGGTGTTGTGAGAATGGATCTATCCGGTTTCATGCGAAAGGTTAAAAAGCACAATCCGCAGGCGGACATCTCCCTGATCAGGAAGGCGTTCGTCTTTAGCCAACAGGCTCACCAGGGGCAGTTCCGCAAGTCGGGAGATCCTTATTTTGTGCACTGTTTTGAAGTTGCCCTCATCTTGGCGGAGCAGGGGCTGGACTCCACCACCGTGGCCGCTGGTCTGTTGCATGACGCCGTGGAGGACACCGGTCTGAAGTTGGCAGACATCCGCAAAGAATTCGGCGAGGAGATCAGCGGTCTGGTGGACGGCGTTACCAAGATCAGCGGTTTGGCTTTTCGGAGCAAGGAGGAACGTCAGGCAGAGAACTACCGGAAGATGATCCTTTCCATGGCCAAGGACATACGGGTGATCCTGATAAAGTTCGCCGATCGCCTCCATAATATGCGCACCCTGCAATATTTGCCCCCTGACAGCATCCGGCGCATCGCTCAGGAGACTCGCAGCGTATATGCTCCTCTGGCCCACCGACTGGGAATGGACCGGATCAAGCGGGAGACAGAGGATCTAAGCCTCAAGTTCCTGGAGCCCCAAGCCTACCGCAAGCTGGCCGATCAGATTGCTCTCAGCACCGAGGCCAGGGAAAAATATGTTGAGATGGTGAAGAAACCATTGGCCAGAGCCATCCGGAATGCGGGCATCAAAGCTCGGATCACCGGTCGGGCTAAACACCTGGCCAGCACTTATCGCAAAATGAAGGAGCACCAGAAGCCTTTGGAGGAGATCTATGATCTCATCGCCATGCGGGTGGTCACCCAGACGGATCGGGACTGCTACCACATCCTGGGCCTCATCCACAACCTCTGGAGGCCCATCCCCGATCGGTTCAAGGATTTTATCGCCGTGCCCAAGAGCAATATGTACCAGGCACTGCACACCACGGTGATGGGGCCGAAGGGAGAGCCAATAGAGATCCAGATCCGGACCGAGGCCATGCATCGGACAGCGGAGATGGGCGTCGCCGCCCACTGGCTCTATAAGGAAGGCCGTCACAGCAGAGACGAGTTGGATGAGTACATGGGCTGGCTTCGGCAGGTTCTGGACTGGCAGCGAGACCTGACCGATCCAGAGGAGTTCATGGAGTACCTGAAGATCGATCTCTACGGCGAGGAGATCTTCGTCTTCACACCCAAAGGGGATCTGAAACAATTGCCTCGAGGGGCAACTCCCCTGGACTTCGCCTTCGCAGTGCACACCGATGTGGGCCTTCACTGTCTGGGAGCCAAGGTTAATGACCGGATGGTTCCCCTGGCCTCTGAGCTGCACAGCGGGGATACCATCAAGATCATCACCTCACCCACCCAACACCCCAGCCGGGATTGGATCGCTCTTGTTCAAACCTCCCAGGCCAAGAGCAAGATCAGGCATTGGCTGAAGCAGAAAAGCTATCAGCAAAGCCTGATATTGGGCAAAGAGATCTTTGATCGAGAGACCAAGAAAGCCAGTCTGAAGCGGGGATCTGACCAGAGGCTGTTGGAGATCGCCAGGGAGTATGGGGTGCCGGATGTGGATCATTTTTTCGCTGCCCTGGGGCAGGGCGATATATCGATCAAGCAGGTTCTGGGGAAGATGAGCCCCGTCGTCCAGAAAAAGAAGACCGAACAGCCTTCTGTTTCCCGCCGATCGACCCGCCGGGGTGAGAGATCTTTAAGAGGAGTGAAAATTCAGGGGTTGGATAGCCTGATGGTGCGTTTTGCCCACTGCTGTCAACCCGTTCCCGGAGATAAGATCATTGGTTTTGTCACCCGGGGGCGAGGGATCTCCATACATAGGGTCGATTGTTTCAACAGCATCAAGCTGATGAAACATCCCGAACGCCAGGTATTGGTGGAGTGGGATACTAGAAAAGGACAATCTTTTCCGGTGTTCATCGAGGTCGTCGGGGAGAGAAGAGTGGATTTGCTCAGCGATATAACCAGGGTAGTCTCGGACATGGGCGCTGATGTCCGGAATGCTTCGGTGCAGGTGGAGGGAGAGACTTTTTTTGGGAAGTTTCTCGTCAAGGTGCGGGATCTGCAGCACCTGCAGAAGACCATGGAGAAAATCCGGCGGGTGAAGGGGGTAGAGCGGGCCAGCCGACTTACCCGGGGAGAGATCTGATGGT
>CBDUWG010000055.1:0-8371 GCA_965370845.1 uncultured bacterium | reverse complement strand
CAAATCCTTCCCGGCTAAGATGAGTAAGATGAGGATGAGGTGAGCATGATTCTTAAAAATTTCGTAAAGACCAATAGCTATCAAGATTCCGTTTTCCTGATGTCCCTGGCCAATCGAGCCCAGGGGCTTCCGGGGGTGGTGGAGGTCTCGGTCATGATGGGCACCCCTCAGAACCGGGAGCTGCTCCGAAACGCCGACCTATTGACCCCGGAGGGCGAGGCCGCTCGCCCGGATGACCTGCTCATTGCCATGTGGGCTGATAGCGAGGAAGATGCCCGCAGGGCACTGTCCCAGATCCAGCAGTGGCTGGATCAACGGCAGACCCCCCAACCCCCCGGTGAGCTCAGCCCGCCCCGCACGCTGGGCTCGGCCCTGGAGCGGATGCCCGAAGCCGACCTGGTGCTCATCTCCCTGCCGGGACAGTATGTCCGTTGGGAGGCCCGGAAAGCCCTGGATAGGGGGCGGCATGTGATGATTTTCAGCGATAACGTCTCAGTGGAGGACGAGGTGGCGCTGAAGACCCAAGCTATAGAGAAAGGTCTGCTGGTTATGGGCCCGGATTGCGGCACGGCCATCTTGGGCGGGAAAGTTCTGGGTTTTGGCAATGTGGTCCGCCGCGGTTCCATCGGGATCGTGGGCGCTTCCGGGACCGGTATTCAGGAAGTCAGCTCGCTTTTGGACCAGTGGGGACAAGGTATTTCCCATGCCATCGGGTTGGGCGGTCGCGATCTGTCGCCGGAGGTGGGGGGAGCCTGTGCCCTTGGGGCCATTGAGATTCTGAAGGCCGACACACAGACAAAGCTCATTATTTTCATCTCCAAACCAGCGGACCCAGAGGTCTCGACGCAGGTCTTGGAGGCTCTGGCTCAAAGCAGAAAATCCTGCGTGGTCTGCTTTTTAGGGGAGAAAGAACAGTTAGAGTCCGGCGAGGGAGTTTATTTTTCGCCGACCCTGGAGGGAACCGCCTCCCTGGCCATGACCCTGAGCCGAGGAGAGGATCAGACAGGGGCCAGCGCAACTGAACAGGTCGGTAACGTTCTGGCTCGAGCGCGAGAGGAGTGGTCTCGGCTGGGGAGTGAACAGCGCTATGTCCGCGGTCTTTTCTCCGGTGGATCGTTGTGCGCGGAGGCCGGAGTGGTTCTGGCCGATTTTCTGCCGGATCTGTTCACCAATATCCATCTTACCGGGACCACCTTCCTGGAGGAGGGCGCTTCCAGCCGGGTTCATTCCCTGATAGATCTGGGGGCCGACGAGTTCACCGTGGGAGTGCCCCACCCGATGATCGACTTCACGGTGCGCAGCCAGAGGTTGATCCAGGAGGCTCAGGATGCACAGACGGCGGCGATTCTGCTGGATATCGTGTTGGGCTACGGAGCCCATCCCGACCCGTCGGGGGCCATCTTGCCGGCCATCTTGGAGGGCAAGAGGTTGGCCGAGAAACGGGGGGACTATCTGTGCTGCGTGGCCTCCATCTGCGGCACCCGGGGAGATCCCCAGGATTTGGAGAAGCAGAGAGAAAAGCTGGAGGAGAACGGGGTGGTGGTGATGCCCACCGCCGCCCGGGCTGCTCGGTTCGCCGCTCTGGTGACCGCACGGGGGAAAGATGCCCAGAAGATCTGGTCTCCTGGGCAACGTCCGCATATATCGCTTTCGCTGCAGAGCTCGATGAAAGGAGATGGACCGTCGCCGGTGAGCGATCTCCTGGACGTGCCCCTGAAGGTGATAAACCTGGGCCTGCCCTCCTTTGCCCAGGCTCTGAGGGAGCAGGAAGTGCCGGTTCTACACGTGGACTGGCGCCCTCCGGCGGGGGGAGATCAGCGGTTACTGGGGGTGCTGGGCAAGTTGCGCTGAGGGGAAACCTCGATACTATTATTAGGCCGCGATCAGTCTTTACAGGGCTGACCGCAGAGATACTTGCCGCTGACCTTTTCAAATCCATTCTGGACAAAGAGATTAACTTTTGGTATATTAAAAAGCTTGGACACAGAGGTATTGCAGGGGGAAAGTCATGTCTGAATTAGGTCAGAGGATCGATGAGGCCAATCGGGAGGCAGCTGGGCGGTTGATGGACTCACAGCCGGTGCTGGTTGATGTCTCCACGGCGGCGGAGGCCATTCCGGGGATGACGTCGCGGACCATTCTCCATGCCGGTCCGCCCGTCAGATGGGACCGGATGTGCGGGCCGGTCCGTGGAGCGGTGATGGGTGCCCTCATCTATGAGGGGCTGGCCAGCACCCCGGAGGAGGCTCAGGATCTGGCCGCCAACGGAGAGATCCGCTTCGATCCATGCCATCACCACCAGGCGGTGGGCCCCATGGCCGGGGTCATATCTCCCTCCATGCCTGTGTGGATGGTGCTGAACAAATCCTTCGGCAACTTCGCTTACTGTACGCTCAACGAGGGCTTGGGCAAGGTGCTCCGGTTTGGAGCTTACAGCAGGGAGGTCATTCAGCGGCTGAAGTGGATGGGGGAGGTGTTGGGCCCCAGCCTCAAAAAAGCGGTGGCAGTTTCCGGAGGCATCAACCTCAAAAATATCATCGCTCAGGCTCTGCAGATGGGCGATGAGTGCCACAATCGTAATGTGGCCGCCAGCTCCCTTTTTTTCAAGGAGATTCTACCACATCTGTTGGACTCCGGTCTGGAGATGTCCACGGTTAAGGAAATTTCTGACTTCATCGCCGGCAATGTTCACTTCTTCCTGAATCTCTCCATGCCTGCCTGTAAGGCCACGGTCGACAGCATCCTGGGTCTGAAGGACTGCACGGTGGTCAGCGCCATGGCCCGCAATGGTACCGATTTCGGCCTGCGGGTGGCCGGTTTGGGAGGACGATGGTTTACAGCTCCGGCAGGCATACCCCGGGGTCTTTATTTTCCGGGTTTCACCGAAGAGGATGCCAACCCTGACCTGGGCGACAGCACCATCTCCGAAACGGCGGGCATAGGCGGTTTCGCCATGGCCTCGGCCCCGGCCATCGTGAAGTTCGTGGGTGGCACCCCGGCGGATGCCCAGGAATATACCCAGCAGATGTACGAGATCTGCGTGGCCCGGCACCGGGATCTGCAGATGCCCACCCTGGATTTTCTGGGCACGCCCGTGGGCATCGACATCCGCCGGGTGGTGGAGACGGGTGTCGCCCCCATCATCAACACCGGCATCGCCCACCGGGAGGCGGGCATCGGTCAGGTGGGAGCAGGTATCCTTCGGGCGCCCATGGAGTGTTTCCAGGATGCCCTGATCGCTTTTGGGGAGCAATATGAGTGAGAAGAGCTGGGTGGGCCAGAGTATCACCCGGGTGGATGCGGTGGACAAGGTCACCGGGGAGGCCCAGTATGTTGCCGACATTAGATTGCCCAACACGTTGCACATGAAAGTGCTGCGGTCTACCCAGGCTCATGCTCAAATTGAGAAAGTGGATGTCCGCCGGGCGGAGAAGGTTTCCGGTGTGGTGGCAGTGGTCACCGGCCAGGGCTGCCCGTATCTGGTGGGATCCTGCATTTTCGACCAGCCCCCCATGGCCACCAATAAGGTCCGTTTCGTGGGGGAGCCGGTAGCGGCCGTTATCGCCCGCACGGCTGATGCCGCTCACCAGGCCGTGGAGCTCATCCGGGTCAAATACAGCCCCCTCCCCGCTCTTTTAAACCCCACCGAGGCCATGGCGTCCCAGGCTGCCCTGGTGCACGAAAAACTGGGTCAGTATCGCCATCTGCCCGGCTTTTATCCCCAAGCTGGCAGCAATATCTTCCATCACTACAAGCTGCGCAAGGGCGACATGTGCGAGGGTTTCCAGCAGGCCGACCTGGTGGTGGAAAACCGCTTCCAATTTCCGCACATTGCCCATGTTCAGCTTGAACCCCATGGGACCATCGCCCTGTGGGAGCGCAGCGGTCAGCTGAAGATCTGGACCAGCGCTCAATCCCCCTTCTTTGTGCGCCATTCCCTGGCTGAGACATTCGGATTGCCCCATACCCGGGTGCAGGTGGTGGTCCCCTATATAGGGGGCGGGTTTGGGGGTAAGTCGGACGTGACCATCGAGCCTCTGGTGGCCTATGCGGCCAGGGCAGCGGTGGGCCACCCGGTGCGCCTGATTCTGACCCGCGAGGAGATGTTCGCCGGCACAGTGCTGGGTCGTGGCTGCTGGACCCGGATAAAGACGGGCGTCAGGAGGGATGGAACCATCGTGGCCGAGGAGATCGAGCTGGTCTTTGGTGCCGGGGCTTATGGCGATTATTGCATCAACATCGTGGGGGGGGCGGGCCACAATGCCACTGGTCCCTATGAGATTCCCCATCTGAAAATCGATTCCTACGGTGTTTACACGAACACTCCTCCGGTAGGCGCCTACCGCGGCTATGGCCATCCCGAGGTTCACTGGATGGTCGAGCGGCAGCTGGAGATCATCGCCGGAAAACTGAGCATGGATCCCGTCCAACTGCGCCGGCACAACATCTTGCGGCCCGGTTCTGTCAACGCTTTTGGCCAGAAGATCGACGTCTCCCACGGGAAGCTGGATGAGTGCATTCAACGGGTGGCCGGGGAGTTGGGGAAAGGGACGGGGGAAGGATCTTCCCGGAAATCCTGCCAACGAGTCCGCGGCACGGGTATCGCCGCCTTCATGAAATCTCCGATCATGGCCACGAACGCTGCCTCATGTGCCGTCGTCAAGTTCGGCGAGGATGGTACAGTCAATGTTCTGGTGGGCTGTACAGAGATGGGCCAGGGATCCTTCACTGCCATCAGCCAGCTTGCTGCCGAGACATTGAAGGTGCCCGTGGAGAAGGTGAAAATCAGCCGGATCATCGACACCGATACCAACCCATACGAGTGGCAGACGGTGGGCAGCACCACTACATGGAAGGTGGGCAACGCCATCGCCCAGGCCGCCGGCAGGGCCATCCAGCAGATCAAGGAGATCGCCGCCCAGGTATGGGGCGTTAGCCCTGAGGAGGTGGAGCACGGGCCGGAAAAGGTATTTCTGCGAGGAAATCCCCAGAAATTCCTGCCCCTTTCCCGGCTGGCCATGGGCAGTCTGCAGTCCGATGGCCAGGCCATTGGGGGGCCGGTGGTGGGATATGGCCGGTTTGTACCCCAGGGGTTGACCTATCCCGATCCGCAGACAGGTCAGGGTAATCTGGCCGCAGAGTGGACCTTCGGTTGTCAGGGGGCCGAGGTGGAGGTGGATCTGCGCACCGGACAGATCCAGGTGCTGCGGCTGATCACCGCCGTAGATGCCGGAGTGATCGTCAACCCGGTTCTGGCCCGGGGACAGGTGGTGGGAGCCATGGCCTACGGGATGGGAGCGGCGCTGAGCGAGCGGCTGATCTACTCCCCGCAGGGCCGGATTCGCAACGACTCTCTGACCGATTATAAAGTGCCCACCTCAGGAGACGTGAGCGCGACCGAGTTCGTGGTTATCTTTCTGGAGACACCCCTTCCGGACAGCGCTTATGGAGCCAGGCCGCTGGCCGAGCACGGCACCGTTTCGGTAGCTCCGGCCATCGCCAATGCCGTCAGCCATGCCGCCGGCATCCAGTTCTTCTGCTTGCCCATGACCGCCGATGGTGTGCTGGAGAAACTCCGGGCCAGGGAGGCTAAGGGATGCTGAGGCCCTTCGATTACTATCGCCCCACAGACATGGATGAGGCCCTGACCCTTTTGGGCCAGGGGCCGGAAGCGGCTGTTTTGGCCGGGGGCACAGACCTGCTGGTCAGGATGAGACGGGACAGCCGGCGACCTCCGCTGGTCGTGGATATTAAAGGGCTGGAAGAGTGCCGGGGGATAGGTTGGCAGAATGAACATCTGTCGGTGGGAGCTCTGACCACCTTCAACGATCTGCTTGACTCTGGGGAGATCAGGGAGCACTTTCCGCTGTTGATGGACGCCGCCCGGGTGATGGGTTGTTGTGAGATCCGCCAGCGGGCCACTCTGGGGGGCAATGTGGTTAACGCCTCTCCCGGGGCCGAGTCGGGATCGCCTCTGGCCGTTCTCCAGGCCCAGGTAATCGTCAGGGGTCCGCGGGGCAGCCGCCAGATGCCCATCGGGGATTTCTGGCAGGGAGTGGGAAAGACCGCCCTGTTTCCCGGGGAGCTGCTGACCCACGTCCTGATCCCCCGTTTGCCGCCAGGATCGCGAAGCGCCTATCTTCGGCGCAGCCGCGTTCGGGGAATGGACCTGGCCTCGGTCAACGTGGCCGTGGTGGTGATCAATCCTCAAGTCTCCGAAAACCGCCAGATACGCATCGCCATGGGGGCAGTGGCCCCAATGCCCCTCAGGGCCGGGAAGGTTGAGGCAATGTTGCGGGGTCAGGAGATCA
Source organism: uncultured bacterium (assembly GCA_965370845.1). Classification (GTDB taxonomy): domain Bacteria; phylum SM23-81; class SM23-81; order SM23-81; family SM23-81; genus DAOVRJ01. Next base: position 2,060 of record CBDUWG010000055.1, on the reverse strand, counting down.
CGCCTGAACTTTTGGCCGGAATGCGAGAGAAAATCCAAGAGGGCCTGGCCCCCAGGGCCACCAGCCTGCGAGCCTCGCCGGAGTATAAGAAAGAGATGGTTGCCGTTCTCACGGAGATGGCTTTGCAGCGTCTGCTGAAAAGGTGAATGATTCATGAAGCATCTCATCGATCTGACGGTCAATGCCCAGAAAATGACGGTGGAGGTGGAATCCCAGCGCACCCTGTTGGAGCTGTTGCGCGATCAACTCAGTTTCACCGGTGTTAAGGAAGGGTGCGGTGATGGAGAGTGCGGCGCCTGCACCGTTCTGATGGATGGACAGCCGGTGCGCTCCTGCCTGATCCTGGCCGTGGAGGCTCAGAACACCGAGATCCTGACCATCGAGGGTCTGGCTACCGGCGATGGGCTTCACCCTCTGCAACAGAGTTTTGTGAAAGAGGGAGCCGTACAATGTGGTTTCTGCACCCCGGGATTCATCCTGGCGGCCAAGGCCCTGTTGGACAGGTATCCCCATCCCAGCGACCAGCAGATCCGCGAGGCCATGGGCGGCCACCTGTGCCGCTGCACAGGCTACGAGACCATCTTCCTGGCCATTAAAGCCGCCGCCGGCAAACGCCGTTGACTTTTTGAAAATCGGCCCCGGAGAAGGGTCGTGTTTTCCTCTAACCTTCTGCGTTGGGGTTTGTTGCCCGCTGTTATGAGAAGAAAAAAATTGATTCGCCGAGTCCCCTGGGTTCTGCACAAATGCGCCATCAGCTACCGGCGCACAAGAAACCAGCACCTGGGATCCAGCCTCTGGCCGGATAGCGTGTCGCCCCGCCGTCTTTCCCCTTTGGCCCGGCGCCTGCGACCCAAGAGGTGTTTTTCCTGGAGCTCTTTGTGTTGAGAGCGAGTTCGGCCACATAATTCGCTGGCGATCCTTCGCAAAAAAGGAGGTGAACGCGTGGAGTTGGATCAGTTGTGGAAAAGAGGACAGGAGTTTCTGGGCGTGCGCATTCCCATCGTCTGCGGGGCCATGACCTGGATCTCGGACAGCAACCTGGTGGCGGCTGTCAGCAAGGCAGGGGCCTTTGGCAGTCTGGCTGCAGGCAATCTATCGGCGAAGATCCTGGAGAAGGAGATCGAGCTGACCCGGCAGTCCACTGACAAGCCCTTCGCCGTCAATCTGATCACCATCGCCCCAAATTATCGGGAACATCTGCGGGTAGTGGCCGCCCAACGCGTGTCGGTGGTCGTCTTCGCCGGCAGTTTTCCGAGGGCCTCCGAGATAGAGGAGGCCAGGAAGGCCGGCATCAAGGTGGTCTGTTTTGCTTCCAGCGAGTCCATCGCTCTGCGCATGATTAACAACGGGGCCAATGCCCTCATCCTGGAGGGAAATGAGGCTGGCGGACACATCGGTCAGGTCTCCCTGGTGATTCTGCTCCAGCAGGTGTTGTTTCGGGTGGATGAAGTGCCCATCTTCGTGGCCGGCGGGATCGCCACCGGCCGTCTCATAGCCCACCTGCTTCTCATGGGAGCCTCGGGGGTGCAGATGGGCACCAGGTTCGTCATGTCCCGGGAGTGTCGAGCTCATCCCAAATTCAAGGAGGCTTTTATCCGTGCCCGGGCGCGAGAGGCCGTGGCCAGTCCGGCGGTGAGCTCCGACCTGCACGTGGTGCCGGTGAGGGCCATCCGCAACAAGGGCACCGAGGAGTTCGCCGATCTGCAGGTCGATCTGCTGCTGAAGCGGCGCCGGGGCCAGATCTCCCGGGTGGAGGCTCTGCGTCAGGTGGAGGAATATTGGATGGGTGCTTTGCGTCGGGCTGCCGTGGATGGGGATGTTCAGCGGGGCTCGCTGATGGCCGGACAGAGCGTCGGGCTGGCCAACCGTATCCAGCCCCTGGGGGAGATCGTCCGGGAGCTCGTCGTCGATGCGCAAAAGGAGCTGAATCGTGTCCAAACAAAGCTGAGTGACCGGCGATGATCTTGTCATGATGAGTTGCTTCAGGCATTATTTATCAAAAGATTCCGCCATTAGTCATAATGATGATAAGAGAAGATGACCGATTCTGGATGCTGGAT
>CBDUWG010000054.1:0-8422 GCA_965370845.1 uncultured bacterium | reverse complement strand
GTTGCCCTTAGCTTCTTGTTGACATCGGTATTAGATTCTCCGAAAAGAGCTCTTCTCTCCGAATGTCCCAAAATAACATATTGGCAGCCTATTGTCAAGAGCATTTTAGCCGATACCTCGCCGGTGTAGGCCCCTCCCTCCGACCAGTGCATATTTTGAGCTCCGATCTTTACCGGACCCTCTCCCAAAACCCAGGCCACCGACTCTAAGCTCGTAAAGGGCGGGCAGACAACCATGTCCACGTCTTTCACATCGGAGACCTTGCTTAACAGTTCCTTCACCAGCTGAACGGCCTCGGTGCTCGTTTTATTCATCTTCCAATTGCCAGCGATAATGACCCGGCGCATCTTTCCTCCCTTGCGCAGCATCAACCTTTCTCAGTGAGGACCTCTACTCCTGGCAGGACCTTGCCCTCTAGAAATTCCAAGGAAGCACCACCTCCCGTGGATATATGGCTTAAACGACCCTCAAGACCTGCCTGGGCCAGAGCGGCGGCCGAATCTCCTCCCCCCACAATGGTGACCCCCCCGGATTCGGTCAGCTTGACCAGTGATTCAGCAATAGCGCGCGTGCCTCCGGCGAACTTCTCGATCTCGAAAACTCCCATGGGGCCGTTCCACACGACGGTTTTTCCAGCAGTGATCTTCTTGTCGAACAGCTCCATGGTCTCCGGTCCGATGTCCACACCACACCAGCCCGCGGGAATTTCATCCGCCCTCACCACCATACTCTCGGCATCCTGGTTAATCTCCCTGGCCACGATGCAATCCACGGGCAACTGAAAATCCAGGTTCAGATCTCTGGCCTCCCGGAGGATATTTTCAGCCAAAGGTACCTTGTCCACCTCCAGCAGGGATCTGCCGATCTGGTGACCGCTGGCCTTCATAAAAGTATAGGCCATGCCACCGCCGATGAGCAAAACGTCCACGCTGTTCATCAAGTTCTGGATAACCTCGATCTTCCCTGATATCTTAGCCCCGCCGAGAACGGCTACGAATGGGCGGGCCGGGGCTGCCAGGGCCTTTCCCAGATAGTCCAATTCCTTTTTCATCAAATAGCCAGCGGCGGCCTGATGAAAGAAACGAGTCACCGCATCGGTGGAGGCGTGTGCTCGATGGGCAGTACCAAAAGCATCGTTCACATACACATCTCCTAAAACCGCCAGTTGACGGGCGAAATCAGGGTTATTTTCTGTCTCCTCCCTGTGAAACCGTAGATTTTCCAGGAGAACAACCTGTCTCCTCTCCATTCCCGCCACCAGATCCTCCACCGACGAGCCCACACAATCCGCAGCCATAAGCACCTTGTGGCCAAGAAGTCTCTCTAACCTCACAGCCACTGGTTTGAGGCTCATCTCCGGGAGTACCCGCCCTTTGGGCCGACCCAGGTGAGACATGAGAATGGGTTTACCCCCCTGGGAGAGAATTTTCTCGATAGTGGGCAGGGCAGCTCGAATTCGATGGTCATCGGTTATCCGTAGGTTTTCGTCCAGAGGAACGTTGAAATCCACCCTGGTCAGCACCCGCTTGTTCTTAAGATGAAGATCGTCGATGCTAAGCTTAGGCATAAACCTTTTCCTCATTTAAACATATATGCTGCCAACTCAACCATTCGCAGAGCATAAGCTCCCTCATTGTCATACCAAGAGATCACCTTCACCATATCGTTCCCCATGACCATGGTGGAGAGACCGTCAAAGATGGAGGAGTGCGGGTTGCCGATGATGTCCACTGAGACAATTGGATCCTCGGTATACTCCAGAATTCCCTGCAGAGGTCCTTCGGCCGCGGCGCGGACAGCATCGTTGACCTCTTCTTTCGACACCGCTTTATCCAGCTGAACCACGAAGTCCACCATCGAACCGTCCCAGGTAGGTACCCGAACGGCCATACCATCCAGCTTTCCCCTCAGCTCCGGCATCACTACGGTGGTGGCGACGGCTGCGCCGGTGGTGGTGGGAATCATGGACATGGCCGCTGCCCGTGCCCTACGCAGATCCTTATGGGGAAAATCCAAGACCTTCTGGTCATTGGTGTAAGCATGTATGGTGGTCATTAATCCCTTAACGATCCCGAAGGCATCGTTAAGCACTTTAACCACGGGCGCGAAACAGTTGGTGGTACAAGAGGCTGTGGAGATGATGTGATGCTTATCGGGATCATAGTCCTGGTGGTTGATGCCCTTGACGATGGTCAGGTCCATATCCTTCCCCGGCGCCGAGATCATCACCTTCTTAGCACCAGCCGTCAGATGCTTAGAGGCTCCCTCCCGGGTTCGGAACCTGCCCGTGGACTCGATAACCACGTCTACTCCCAGCTCCTGCCAGGGCAGCTTCTGGGGGTCTTTCTCGGCAAAAGCCTTCACCATTTTTCCGTTGATCCGGATGGCATTCTCTTCGGCTTTCACCTCAGCATCCAGCACTCCGTGCACTGAATCGTATTTCAACAGATGGGCCAGGGTTCTGTTGTCGGTGAGATCGTTAATGGCGACGACCTCTATTGCGGAACTCTTCATCCCGTGCCGGAACACCAACCTCCCGATACGGCCGAATCCATTGATGGCCACGCGAACCGCCATCTTCCTCCTCCTTTGTCAATATGACGAACTTGCTGCCGGTACATCTGCTATGCCTTGCCGACACTGCCCAGCAGCGCGATTTTCTCCCTGACCAACTCTTTCATGCCCTGGCGACCAGCTCCCAATATCTTGCGGGGATCGAAGACCTCTGGTTGCTGTGCAAGAAATTCCCGCGTGTCGGCGGTGAAGGCCAGTCGCAGGTCGGTGTCGATGTTAACCTTGGTGATACCCATAGAAATGGCCTCCCTGATATGCTCCTCGGGAACGCCGGCGGCTCCGGTGAGCCTGGCCCCGTATTGAGTTCCTTTCTCCACGATCTCTCGCTTTACGCTAGATGCACCGTGCAGGACCAGGGGCACCTCCACCTTACGGATGATAGCCTTCAACCTGTCAAAATCGAGTTTGGCCTCCCCCTTGAACTTGTATGCTCCATGGGAGGTTCCAATGGCCACGGCCAGGGTGTCGCAACCCGTCTCGGACACAAACCTGACCGCCTCATCCGGGTCGGTCAAGTGAGCATCCTCTGCCTTCACGGAAATCTGATCCTCCACACCCACCAACCGGCCCAATTCGGCCTCCACCGAGATGCCGGCGGCGTGGGCCACTTTTACGATCTCCCTGGTCATGGCGATATTTTCCTCAAGGGACGCGTGCGAGCCGTCGATCATCACCGATGTCCAGCCGTGGCGCAGACAGCCGATGATAATGTCATAATCGGTTCCATGGTCAAGATGAAGGCTCACTGGAATAGAGAGATGTCCGGCCATGGTGCGAACCAGGTTGGACAAGGTTTCTATCCCGGCATACTCGATGGCACTCTGCGAGGTGGCGATGATTACCGGAGAGCTGTTCTCCGCGGCGGCCTCCAGGATGGCCTGGGTGATCTCCAGATTGCTGGTGTTAAAGGCTCCTACCGCGTATTTCCCCTGCTGTGCTTTCTTTTGGAGCTCTAGATTTGTCGTCAGAGACATTGCACCTCCACCTGTGATTATCCAAAAAATACCTGAGCAATTCGATACAGATTCTCGTCCACTTTTTTGATCTTTTTAGTAATTATGGCCAGATCCACGGCTACGATTTTGTTGCCCCTCAACGCCACCATCTTGCCGAAGTTGCCCTCTTTGACCAGATCGATGGCCGCTATGCCATAGCGGGTGGCCAGCACTCGGTCGAAAGCCGTAGGAGAGCCTCCCCGTTGCAGATAGCCAAGAATGGTTACCCGGGTATCAAATCCGGTTCTCTGGTGAATTTCCCGACCCAGGACATTCCCGATCCCACCCAGGTGAACGTGCCCGAAAGCATCTTTTTCCTTATCTCTGACTACATAGACGCCCTTATCATTCTTCAGGGTGGGCAGCTTCGTTCCTTCGGCCACCACTACGATGCTGAAATCCTTTCCCTTCTTATGCCGTTTTTTAATCAACTCGCATACCTCATCCAGATCAGGCGGCTTTTCCGGGATGAGGATCACATCGGCACCGCCGGCCAGACCGGCCTGGACGGCAATCCAGCCCGTATGGCGACCCATCACCTCAACGATCATCACCCGGTTATGTGATTCGGCCGTGGTGTGCAGCCGATCGATGGCCTCAGTGGCGATGTTCACCGCCGTGTCGAACCCAAAGGTGAAATCAGTCCCGTACAGATCGTTATCGATGGTTTTGGGCACCCCTATAACGTTAACGCCTCTCTTGAAAAGCTCACCGGCCACACCCAAGGTGTCTTCGCCGCCGATGACGATGAGGGCATCGATACCTAGCTCTTTGAGGTTCCGGAAAGAATCTTTGATGTGCTTAGGCGACTGAAGGGGATTGGTACGGGAGGTTTTGAGGATTGTCCCGCCCCGATGCAAAATGCCCGATATATCCCGATGGGTTAAAAGAACCGTCTTCTTCTCCAATAGACCAAGCCACCCTTCCAAAATCCCCACCACCTGATAGCCGTATACATCCAGAGCTTTTCTGGTAACCGCCCGAATCACCGCATTGAGCCCCGGGCAATCGCCTCCGCCAGTCAAGATCCCAATTTTCAAGACAATATCCCTCCATTTCCCCTAAGTGTGAACTTCAAATATACATTTTTTACTCCATAAGAGTCAAGAAAAAATCGTTCAATCCTCAATATCTTGTCCCCAGGCAGCCGAAAATAAGGCTTGACATAAAGCGACGAGAACCTTACCATAACATTCTCAGTATCTTCCATCGGCATCTCTCTGGGAAAAACCATGAATCGAAATCGAAGAACAGCCGGCCCAGTATCCCATGATGGTCATTTCACCCTGAAAGATTTTCTGGTTATTTCCCTGTTAGCCGCCCTGGGTCTGGCCACCAAACCTCTGTTAAATCCTCTGTCGCGTTTTCTTTTAGGCGCTTTGCTTATTCCTGGAGGCGTTTTCTTCGGGGGTTTGTACATGATGTGGCTGGCCCTGGCCAGGGGAATTGTGGGGAAAACCGGAAGTGCGACCCTGACGGCCTTCATTCAGGGGATTGTGGCTCTCATTCTGGGCCTGACGCCCGTTCATGGACTTCTCTCCGGTTTTATCTTCCTTCTCCCGGGGATGTCCGTCGATCTGATTTTTCTGATCCCCGGCCAGGCGAAATTCAACCGTCTGTTCCGATTTTCTCTGGCCTGCCTGAGCGCAAACGTCATCGGGATCGTGCTGGTGGCCCTGGTGAGAGGCATCGTGCAACGGCCCCTTATCCTGCTAGCCGCCATCGGTGCCTTCTCCGGGGGACTGGGGGGCCTGGTGGCCTTTTTAATCTCCGAGAAAATCCCCTTCGGTCTCGGCCGAAGTTCATCTTATCTTTCCCGAAAATAAAAATGGCGGGATGAGCTAAACTCATCCCGCCTTAAATCTACCCTTTGAGCATTGCCTATTCTAACCCAGGACCCTCTCCCACGTAATAAACCATCCCCCAGGCTCTTGAATCGTAAAGCATCTCATCGTCAAATATGGTGCCATGGTCGATGACATCGATGGCCGCATGCCTCGGCCTGCGGGAGGAAATGTGCTCCTCGACCGTCACCCAGGTTCCTTCAAACACTCCTCCACCTATGTGTTTGAAAGGATGTCGGTGGAAAAACGGTGCGTGCAGAAAGACCACATCATCTGGATTGCCGGTGTCCACGGTCAGGGTGACGCTGTCCCCCAGATCGAAGACGAACAGGTCCTCCAAATACCATAGGTCAGATACATTCGTGATGGTGGTGTCCACCAGACCGCTGCTGGATGTGATCTGCACACTGTAGATCTCTTTGGTGCAGGGGTCAGAAGCCATCTCCCAGCCGGAGACTTTCTTCAATTCCCAGCCTCCGTAAAGCCTCTTACCCTCCCCGGGATTCTCCTTCTCCAGATAGGCGTATCTCACCGCTGTGTCGTCGATCTCCTTGGTGTAGTCGCTGTCCATGGTCACGGTGTGGAAGAGACCCTGGAGGTAGGTGGTAATGGTCACCTCCGCACACGTAAGCAGGGAGTCTTGAACGACGTAAATGTCGATGTTCTTCTCACGACAGGTGATCTCCCGCCAGAAAGCCACGGGTTCGATGGTTTTGAGAAGCGCCTGGTCCGGGCTCAAGTTCTGACTCTCCTGGGAACCATCATCAAAATCAAAGGTGAACAAGTCGGGGTTGTCCTCCACGAAGGCACGAAGGCTCGCCTCATCACCCCCCGAGCTGTCGGGCCCAACGGGACCCTGGCTCTTGCCACATCCGCCCAGAACGAACAAGACGGCCAAGACGAGAAACTCAACCATCACGATTTGCAGCCCCTTCTTCTTCATGTCTCATCCCTCCTTTTGAGGTTGAGGTGAATGATTACTTCAATTTTCACGGCCGCATACTCTGCTTCGCTTTCGTCAAGTATGGGGGGCAACCTTCGTGCCAAAGATATGCGTTGGCATCAGTCAACTCATAACATTTTAGTTTGCACAGTGTTAAGCAATGCGCGCTGAACAACCTGATCGCAAAATGCGAACCTTTGACCTCTTTTCTGAACCCGTAAGTACAGCTTAGTGTACGTGAATGTACACCAGACCTGCCTTAAGGATCCGGCAGACTTTCCGGATACAAAGAAACCCGGGCTAATCGTTAACCCGGGTTTCTTGAGCAGATATCGTCTTTACCAGACTCTCTCGCTCTTGCTTTTTCAGTCTCCTACACCTTGGTCACCTGGCCATGATCGCGGAAGGAACCAGCTCATTGGCCCACTGCACGGGAGAGCCTTTCTGTCCAATGAGGATCGCGGCACTCGCCCCGGGCGGTGGAGTGGATCAGGATGAAGTTATCAAATCCGCCAAGGTCACCGAAGATAAACCCAACACCACCCTCCAACGAATAATAATGCCAGCGCTCCCAGGCCACAGTGGAGATGCCGCTGGGAAAACGCTCTATATCATCTGGAGGACCATACAGGATGTATACCCGACCCTGATCTGTCTTCCAGCCATCATCCAGCTTAAATCGAGAGAACTGCTGATTCGCATAATTCCAGCGGCGTAGATACTCTTTCTGGAATTCATTCTCAGAGATGCTGGGATCCGGGTCTCGAATTCGCCAAAAATCTTCTAAAAAACGAGCTTTACCTTCTAAGCTCAAGTCTTTGTAGGCATCCAGTTCCCGTTTGGTGGCGATATAGTTGATTAAATTTTGCTGGTACTCTGCCTCTTCCAGCGTCAGAGCGACACATACAGGAGAGGACTGGCTCATATCTCCCCCGGGGGAGGAGACGCGAAACCACCTCTGATTGTAGACTTCCATCCCGGAAGCGTTATCGCGTACTTTGATACGGCACAAGTAGGTCTCCGGCTTCAGACCGATCACGCTTATGCCTCCCACCTCCACACAGGTTTGACCTGGTTTAATTTTGGTTTTGGGCTCATAGCTTTTCACCAGATCGCCAAAGGAAGTTAAGATTTCCTGTTGGATGGTGTAGGTGGAATCTAGCCCTGTGCCCAGGAGGAAATCATATATCTCCACGTAATAATAGAGGATGGGGGTCTTGGGTCCATAGGTGCGGATGGGATTGGGAAGGACGCAAAGCCCGTTCTTTACGAAATCGCCCTCTTCCTGGGAAGTTGTCACCTCCAAGGCCAATTCCAGCTGGCTCATTGAAAGGGTGTCCGGAGGGAAAGCAGGCACATAGAGCTCCCCGGCAACGAAGCCTGTATCTCCGGAAAGCTCGTCCCTCAAACCGACATGCAAACTATAAAAATCTGGTTCCAAGACCAGGCCGACGATGTCGAGAATGGAGTAGCCCTGCTCCAGATTGTCCGCGGAGGACATGAGAATCTCCTTGTGCCACCTCCTGCTCCACTTTTCCGTGCCATCAACGCCTTGAACAACCGCCTCGATGCCCAGATGAGCCCTGTAATTCTCTTCCTCCTGTTTAAACTCAAGGCTCTTGCTGGACAACAAAATGTAAATTTCCATATAGGACATACCCGGGTCATCCAGGATTTTAAAACCGGCGGTATCCACGAAAAAGGGTATTCCTCCCGCCTCCTGAGCCGTAATGCTTCCAAAACCGGTTAGAAGAACCAGGAAAGCCGCTAACGCGAGACCAAAACAGGCTGGGCGGAGGTATAAACCCTCACTGCCAATTGACCAATTTGTATTCTCCATATCCATTCTCATCCAGAAAATAGAAAAAATGGTTGCTGCTGTAGTAATACCATATCTCATACGGCTTCAAACCAATATCCATAGGGTGCCGCTCTATCTCATCTGGAGGTCCATTAACTATATTAATCCGACCCCTATAAGATTACCATCCGGTAGAGTTAACCTAAAAATGGGCGTTATTTTATTCGATGCTCCGTTAGAACTCGTTTTGCTTCTCATTCTGCGG
>CBDUWG010000053.1:0-8462 GCA_965370845.1 uncultured bacterium | reverse complement strand
CCGCCTCACTCCGGGATATGGCGATATCGCTGCTGGCACCTTCGTCAAAGCCCATTTTTTGAGCCCGGGCCTCTATAAAAGCGACCGCTTTTTTCAGATGCTTCTGCGAGCTGGGTATGGCCAGTTCTTCGTGCTGAAGTTTTCCCGTGGACATCTTTTCCCCCTACAGGAGCACCTTCAGGACGACGATGGTCACGTCGTCGCCCAGCTTTGATCTGCCCACGAAATTGCGCACCCTGGCGAATATTTCTCTCTGCAGCTCTTCGGCGGACAGATGGCGGTTCTGGCGGGCGATTTGAATCAGGCGCTCCTCTCCGAATTCCTCCTCGAGTTCGTTCTGGGCCTCAGAGGCCCCGTCGGTGTAAAAAACCAGACAATCCCCCGGCATCAACTGTATCGGCTCTTCCTGGTAGACGGCCGTCTCCAGAAATCCCAGGGCCAGCCCGCCGGTCTCCAGTCGCCTGAGGGAGCCGGAGGCCGACAGCAGAAAGGGCGGATTATGACCGGCGTTAGCACAGGTGAACATGCGGTGTTTGGTATCCAGAACACCGTAAAAGGCAGTGACGTACTGGTCGGCGGCGATGCTCTCCTGCAGCAGGATGTTCACCTTGGAGAATATCTTTTTGATGGCGTAATTGTTGCGGATCTCCGCTAGGAGGCTGGCTCGAAAGCTGGCCATGATCAGGGCCGCCGGGATCCCCTTGCCGGAAACGTCGGCGATCACCAGGCCCACCTGTCCCTCTGACACGGGGATGAAGTCAAAGTAGTCGCCGCTTACCTCCTCGGACGGTATATTCATCCCGGCCAGATCGTAGCCCTTCAGCCGGGGTGGTCCCTGGGGAAGAAAGCTATTCTGAATATCCCGGGCCACGGCCAGCTCGTGCTCCAGGCGGCGCATTGCCAGGGCCCGTTTATACAGGCGCGCGTTCTCGATGGCCACGGTGGCCTGGCTGGCGAAGATGGTTAACAGATCCAGGTGGTGATCATCGTAGGCGTTGGGATCGTCGCTTTCCAGGTTGAAGACGCCGATGACCTGGTCCCCATTCTTCAGGGGGGCGGCGATCTCCGAGCGGGTTTGGGGCCGGGCATTGATATAATGGGGATCCTGGGAGACGTCGGGGACGATGATGCCCTGCCCCTTTTTTGCCGCCCAGCCCATCACCCCCTCACCAACCTTCAGGCGCACTTTAGAGGTCATCCGCGGATCGTAACCCCTGACAGACTCATCCTCGATCTGCTGATGCCGGGGGTCGATGAGGAAAATGCCGGCCGCGTCGTAGGGCACCACCTGGCTGAGAGCGTCGATGATCAGGGAGAGAACCGTCTCCAGATCCAGGGAGGAGGTGATGATCGTTCCCACCTGGTACAGGGCCTCGCGCTCGCGGATCTCCCGTTTGTTTCGCTGGTAGAGCCGGCTGTTGTCCAGAGCGATGGCCACCTGATCGGCCAGGGCGGCGAAGATCTCCTGGTCTTCGTCGGTGAAGCCGGGGCCATCCGTTTTGTTCCGGGCCACCAGTACCCCATGTATTTTACCTTTTCGCCGCAGGGGAACGCAGAGCACCGATCTGGTCTTGAATCCGGTCAGGCGGTCCATGATGCCGGTGAAGCGCGGATCGGCATCTACATCGTTGATGATAGCCGGTTTGCCCTCCCGGGCCACCCAGCCGATAATCCCCTGACCCAGTTGCACGCGGAGCTTTTTGGCATCTTCGCCCATATCTCCCAGGGCGATCTCGTAACGCAGCTCCTGGTGTTTTTCGTCCACGACCACCAGGGATGTGGCTTCAGCCCCCACGGCCCTGGTGCTCAGCTCCATGATCAGGGTCAGCAGTTGCTGAGTGTCCAGGGTGGAGTTTAGGGCCTTGGCCGCCTCGACGAGAAAGAACCATCCTCCTTCTTCAGAAACCGCTTTCTTTTTTGTTTCCCTGATCCCGCTGGTTTTTTCGACCTTCACACCACACCTCCTGAGCAGCATACCCTTCTTTTGGTGATGCTCCTCATGCGTATATAGAGAAGATAAAATTGACAAACAGCGCTCGTGCTCGGAAAAACAAAACTAATTTTTTTCAAAAAGCTTGATGATTCCCTTTGCGGCCACCGCTCCGAAGATGATAATGGCGAACACTTCCGCTTTGTCGCTGATGACGAACTCATGAACGAAACCGAGGATTCCAAGTCCCAACAGCGGAAGGCCCGCGTGCACGTTTTTTGAGGCCATTTCCCCCTTCTCCTGTTTATGAGGTAATTCTAGTTCTGCTTTTCTCCCTTTCGCAACGCTCCGGAAACCGGCAGAGCAACTCCCAGGATGAAGGCCATCCGGAATGAATTTTCCCAATCAACCACACCGGCACCGTGCCTGATCAAGCTCCACAGAAATGTCACCATGACTGTGACCACGAAGGTGATGCCAAAGGTGGTGATGAACCTGACGAAGAGCTCTTTGCGGCTCATTTTTTCTCCGTGTCAGGGTTTGAAAAATCTCACCGTGTAGTTCCAGAAGTTCTCTCATTAAATGTGTCTTGTACGGAGCAATCAGTGCTCTTTACATTCATAGAGGAAAACTCATGCTCGTGGCTCAAACAGCTGGTTAGCGTGTGCAGAACTTGGCATCTATGTGCCTAAGCAGTCTGATATAAGGTTTTTTAGTTTCTGCTGCAGGACGGAATATGAATAATATCGCCGGGCCAATTTGTAATTGTGATCGACCATTTCCTGGCGCAGCCCGGGGTCGCCCATCACCTCTCTTGTCTGACGAATGGCCTCCCCGGTCACATATCCTTCCAGTTCGATGACCCTAAAGCCCTTTGGTTTGATATCGATAGTGTAGATCGAGTAGGTGTTTACCACGATCGGTTTGCGGAAGTAGATAGTTTCCAGGAAGGCGTTGCCGAAACCTTCGAAATCGGAGGGGTAAGTTACCAAATCGGCATGTGGATAGATGTCCGCAAGGGTATATATCTTTTCTCCACGATCGGTAGTGCCGCGATATTCCCCGATGATGTCAGATACAAAAAGAGTATTCACATTCATGATTGCGGAGTAGTCCCGAACTCTTTTCTCATACTCATGACCTTCATCACCCGAGGCGTGTGAGATGACCAGCTTTGCTTTCATGCCCAAACGGCTGACCAGCTCCACGGCATGTTCGATCCCTTTACGTTTTATCACCCTGGTTGGCTGGAGCACAAAAAGCTCATCCCTCTCGATACCAAGGGCCTCACGCACATCATCAGAATACTGATCAGCAGATGAAGGGGGATTGTCAAAATCCATAACGTTTGGGATTATGTTCGCTGAAATCCCCGTTCTGAGACTGAGCTGATTATCGGCCGAGGAGTTGATGACCACGTGGTGAAGAGATGGCAGATGCGGTGGAAAGGCCATGTTCAGGTATTCCCAAACGGCATTTGTCAGGAAGCGTTGACGTTCCCAGAAGAAATCGTGATGATGAGCGATGGCAGGCATCCCGGTTTCGGAAAGGATCTCGGTAATGGCCAGGCCCAGAGGGATATTGAGCGGGAGGCATAAGGCGTTCTCTGACACTAAAATATCAAGATTAAATTTCTTGATAAAAGCGTAGATCTGTTCCTTGAGCCGGTCTTTGGTTTGCTGAATTTTCCGCGTCACGGATGGCTTTCGGGTCCGAACACCAAAACATTCTTTGTTGATATGCTCAATTACCGGATGCCTGAAATGAGCTTCCTCGACGAGAAATGACCTGTCCGGCGGTCGGTCCAGTTCACCGGCCATATAAAAGCAGGTGAAGCCTTCTTTTTCAAAGACATCAGCCCATTTTGCCGTTTCCAAGGAGACGCCATCGGTTCCGGCCAGGCGAGTGGTGATAAATCCGACGTGATTCGTTCTCCGGCCACTCATCGTTTCCCTCACAGTACACGAGGCCGGTGAACCATAGCCGACCTCGTCCTTTTCCGCCACGAACTATTTCCCCTTTCGCTGCCGGCGAAGGGAATACAGAAGGCTTTTTCGCTGAGCAGGTTTTTTCAAGGGATACACCTCTCTGCTGACATGCTTGATGTCCTCTGTTGTATAGAACGCCTGTGGATTATATCTTTTAATGATCTCCACGACCCTTTTCAGATTTCTGCGTCTGACAATGGTGAAGATGATGCGGACCTTGCCACTAAGGCCGCGAGCGGCCACATGGGTGACCCCAAAATCGGCGCCCTGGAGATATTCTATCAATCTGGATGCATCTTTGCTCGTCACGACTCGGACCAGCAGAAGCCCCATGCCCAGTTTTTCCTCGATGAGGATTCCCACATAGGTTCCCGTGGCGAAACCAGCTCCATAGGCGATGTAGCAGATGACATTGGTCAAATTCTGTATGATCTGGCCGATGGCCAGAAGCCAGATCAGTACCTCGAAGAACCCGATCAGCGAGGCCAGGAATTTGGTGCCTCTGGAGATGAACAGGATGCGCACAGTGCCCATGCTCACATCCAAGATGCGGGCGATGAAAATGAGCAGCGGCAGAATAAGCCACATGTAGAGACCCGAGCTGGCAAAGGGAAGAGCGTCCATCATGATTGTCCCCTCTGATACACTACTTCGTACTGATGCGTGAATAATGATCTTGACCGGGTCGAGTGTATAGTAGAGTAATTGTTCTTCTCAGCGAACGAATCGAGTTCTTCAATTGAGACGACGCCGTAACGATGTTTAAAGGATTGGCCTGTTCATAAACTATTTTTCAAGCTTGCCCGGCTCCATTTTCATCGTCCGACGTCATTTTATGATGGTCTCGTCCGGCACATTTCCACTTTTGAAGTGCTTGTCCAGCCAGCCGGAAATTACGTTGTCCCGGCAGTCGAAGTGTTTCACATAGGGCTTGATGTCCAGAAGAGGCGTTCCGTCCAGAATATCGACCTCTGTAAAGAACAGCTTATTTTCTTTGATGTCCTTAATTTTCACAACGGAGAAACCGATGTGATTGGGCCGGTTGGGACTCCGTATGGCGAATATTCCATGTATGTTTTGTTCGAGAAAGGGCCTTCCCTGGATTTTCTCTTCCGTTGACTTATGGAAATAGTAGATGATGATGGCATGGCTAAATTCGTCAAGATCTTTCAGGCCCTTGGCGTATTCGTCCCTTAACTCGATCCAGGCTTGCGCCTCACGTTTGAAAATTCCCTGGATGGGGATGTCCTTGCTCTCTTTATAAGGCGAGTGAATGACCCCGATGGGGTGCATGACGATCTGATCCATACCTTTCCCCTATCTTCTATATATCCCGGAAATGATTCTGAAGTTGCATCAAAACCCGGAAATCCTAATGCCTCCCGCGCCGGAGGGCAGGGTTCCTGCTATATGCTGATGTGCTTGAGCGCATCGATCTTCTCGGTCAGGCCATCCGAACATCCCCACCCCCACCACCATCCACAGACGGATCGGCACGCTCAGATTCCCTCTTCCAGCTTGAGAGACGGTTCATCTCCCGTACCAGGCTGATCTCCCGCGCCGCGACACATCGCTCATCGCTTAAACGCAACAGCCTGGCAAAGCTTCACATAGTTCTCAGGCCGACCCCTTCCCCCTTAACTCCTGCCACCGTTTGCTCAACTCCTGCTCCTTGTCAGGGTCAAGGCTCATGGTGATCCTGACCACCGAGCCGGCCACCGCTCCGGGGGGCAGATGCTTACCGGCGATTTCAATCACATCTCCATCTTCTAGCTCCAACACCACCCTGGTACCCTCTGTCCGGTCTACAACTGCCCACATGATATTGCTCCGTCCGTGGCTGCTGAAAATATAGAAGATGCCGTTTCATAATAAGTATCTTTTCCATCAAATGCAAGACCATTCTTTTTACCTTGTCTTAAGTTGAAGAAGCTGTATATTATGAGCATAGACGGAAACTTCATCGAGGAAATCCATGAGCGCAGAGGATGTTAAAATAGACCTCAAGGGACTCAGCCGGACGGAGCTGGAGGCCTTCATACAGGACCTGGGTTGGAAGCGCTACCGGGCCGATCAGATTTTTGCCTGGATCTACCGCCGGGGCGTCATCGATATCGACCAGATGACCGACCTGGCTGGGGCCGGGCGCCAAAAGCTCAAAGAGGCGGCCTATGTCAGCACCCTGACCCTGCGGAAGCAGGTTCTCTCCAGGCTGGATGCGACCACCAGGTATCTCTTCGAATTGGAGGATGGCCAGCTAATCGAAAGCGTGCTCATCCGCGAGGGGAAGCGCCGCACCGTCTGCGTTTCCACCCAGGTGGGCTGTGCTCTGGGCTGCACATACTGCGCCACCGGCGATCTAGGCCTGAAGCGCAACCTGCGGGCCGCGGAGATCATCGAGCAGGTTCTCTTCATCCGCCGGCTGCTCGATCCGCAGGAGGATCTCACCAACGTGGTGCTCATGGGCATGGGCGAGCCTCTGCTAAACTACGACCAGACGATAAAGGCCTGCCGGCTGATGAACGATCCCGACGGTCTGGCCATGGGAGCCCGCAAGATCACTGTCTCCACGGCCGGGGTCGTTCCGGGCATCAAAAGGCTGGCCAGTGAGGGGCTCCGCCTGGGCCTGGCCATCTCGTTGAATGCCACCACAGATCAGGCCCGCAGCAGGCTCATTCCGCTGAATAAAAAGTACCCCATCGCCCGGCTCATAGCCGCCGCAGGAGAGTATGCCCGGGCCACCAGCCGGCCGGTGACCTTCGAGTACGTGCTCATGGCCGGGGTGAACGCCTCATCAGAGGACGCTCTCAGGCTGGCCGGCCTGGTCCAGGGAGTACGCTGCAAGATCAACCTGATACCGTACAATCCAGTTGGGGAAAAGCCGTTTCGACGGCCCAACAAGAAGACAGTGGCCAACTTCATGAACCTGCTCTATTCGCGCTGTCCCACCGTCACCCTTCGCGAGAGCAAGGGAGCGGATATCCAGGCCGCCTGCGGGCAGTTGCGGGGTGAGGAGACATCCGGAAAATGATGTGATACGTGTTTGGTATCCGTTGTAGATTAAGTTAAGGGAGTTGGGAAAAAGCAGATACTGGATTCTGGAAAAAACAAATACAATGCAACAAACCGAGACTCGTTAAGAAGAAGAACCGATCCTCGATCCTGGATCCTGGATTCTGGTGAAAGGCGAGAGGAACGGGGTTCGGGGAACTGCTTACTGCTGACTGCCGCCAGCCTCGCTGTCTTCCGCTACCCCCTCTGAAAGACCGAATCTCGAATCTCGACTCCCGGTTTTTCTAAACTTATCCTGCACGAAAGGTAATATCTGCCTGCCAGCATAACCTGCAGCAAACTCCCCCTAACAATCCGGCTTTCTTCCATCCCTAAAACTCAAGTTCAAGCGCTGGCATCAGAAATAGTCACTGGCAGTAAATGAGATTTCCCTGGCGATTTTATGGCCACCAAATCGTGCAATATGCAATCCGCAGGGGACATTCTGGCGGCTGAGAAATTCTGATCGACCGAGCCGATCTCAGGAAATGGCTGCCGGCGACAGACCTGCGATTCCTAAATATCGACAGAACAGGGACTTTTACGATCGCCAAAAATAATTTCACAGTCAGCAAAACAGGCAAGTTATTTGCTGTATTTGTCAGTGCCAAATGCTATTGCACTTTGGAGTGGTTTAAGCAGAACACTTTCATAGAACAGAGAACCTCCCGGGGAGATAATGCAAAACCGGGGAGCTCTTTACGATCCATTGGTGGTTGATGTTTGCTGCAGGCTTTTTGCCGAGAAGGGATTTAAGTTCGAGTAAGAAAGGAGATTACTCATGACAGAGGAAGGCACGGAAAAGCAAATGAAGATATTGAAGGCCATCACAGAGATACATCGAAGTATTGGGGTAAAGTTGGATTTAGAGGAGGTTTCTCGTACGGCAGTGCAAAAGCTTCTTTCTATAGTAGGTTGTGCTGGATGTGCCCTGCTGCAGATTGATGGAAGAAAGGTAAGGATTTTGGCGGAAAGGGGTTTTTCGAAGATGCTCGGAGGGAAGGATTTTAGCGCAGACATGCCGGCCATAAAGCATATCGTCAATACAAAAAAGAGCATTTGCACTGGTGACATTTCCAACAGTATTGCCTGTGGTTGTGTTCCTGATGGATGTTCCATGACCTCTCTGATATGTACTCCCGTTGTGGTAAAGGACGAGGTAAGAGGCATTATTCATCTGGATTCACCGAAGAAAAACGCCTTTGATGAGCAGGATTCAAGTTTTGTCAAGATGCTGGCCGAGGAAATAGCTATAGCCATGGAGCGCTCTTTTATACATTCCCAGGTGAAAGCCTCTTCCTTGAAGGATGGATTAACAGGGTGTTTTAACCGCCGGAAGCTGGACCAAGATATTGAAACAGAGATTGTTCGGGCCAGGCGGTACGAGAGACCGCTATCCCTGTTGATGATCGATGTGGACTGGTTTAAAAATTATAATGATTTTCACGGACACCTAAAGGGCGATGAGCTGCTTAAGAAAATGGTGCGTCTGT
>CBDUWG010000052.1:0-8524 GCA_965370845.1 uncultured bacterium | reverse complement strand
CGTCAACCGGCCGCTCGCCTCGCGGTCTTCCGCTACCCCCTCTGAAAGACCGAGACTCGAGATTCGAGTTTCGGAAGGAAAAAAGCTCGACCTCACAGGAGTGAGGACGCTACATTTTTTGATTTGCCTGCTGCCTACCGCCGACTGCTGACTATTCTTCTCCTGCCGACTGCTTACTGATTTTCTATTGCTATTGCCTTTGCCACTGGAAGGGTGGTGTGCGGGGCACTGCTCACTGCCTCCTGCCGACTGCCTACTGCCGACTGTTTACTGGGGTGGCAAGCAGGGGTCCCTCGAACCCCCGGCCCCTAAATCCTCAACCCCTTCCTTTCACTCATCTAATCAGCCTGGACACCTCCTTGAACTCCGCCGCTTCCGCCGTCCTCAGCAGCTCGAACAGAGCCATCTCCACCGTGGAGATCACCACCCCCTCCCGGGCCATGCGCTCAAGGGCCGCCCTCTCATCCTGCTCAAACCGAGATGAGATGGCATCCCTGATCACATGAACTTGAAATCCCCGATGGACGAGATCCAGGGCCGTCTGCAACACGCAGACATGGGACTCGATGCCCACGACGATAATCTGCTCAATTTCCCTCTCCTTTAGCGCCCTGGGCAGTTGGGTCACGCCGCAGCAGCTGAAGGTCATCTTGATCAGAGGATCTGTTCGCCCCAAAGCCTCTTGAATCGCTTGAAGTGTTTGACCTAACCCCTTGGGGTATTGCTCGGTGAGGAAGATGGGAACTTTCAAAAGCCGGCCGGCCTTGATCATGATCACGATTCGCTCCACCAGCCGCTGACCGTCACGCATGGCCGGCCACAATCTCTCCTGCACGTCCACAACCAGCAGGGCGGCTCGCTCCCGCCTGAGCAGTTTTAGATGACGCTCCAACCTCTCCTCCAAATCTCTCAGTGGCCCAGAACCAGGGGGAAATCTCTCCTCACCCTGATGAAGATCATCCCGGCATTATTCTCCCAATTCTGCAGTTTTTCCACATATTCCCGGTACGGCTCATCCACCACCTCCCCAGCGCTCCGCGAGGCATGGCGAAAGATGGTCTCGCCCTGGCGATCCTTGACGATGATGGCCATGTGGGAGGAGAAAATCCCCTTCCCTTTGTGGATCAGGCTGACGATCTCCCCACCCCTAAGATTTTCCTCAACCTGTAACAGGTACTCCTTGGGAATGTACTTCACGGTCATGGTCCGGGGCGGCACAACGTCCCTCACGTCCGGGCACCCCATGGCCATCAGATCTTTGGCCCGATCGATGGTCTTGGTCATCGGCCGGCAAAACTGGCCGCCGATGAGCTCAGTGGCATCTTCCAGCAGCCAGGAGTTGTTGGGCAGCCAATCACCGATGGTATAGTGATTTCGCGTCTTCATCCCGACGATGCCGTCACAATACCGTATTCTCTGCAGGCTATTAAAAAACTCCCCGTAGCCTTTTGATATGGCCATGGCCAGGGTCTGCTCGCAGAAGGTCATGCAATCGACCCGGGCGACATCCACCAGGGGGTCCTTATCATATATACCTTCGGGTCCTTCTCCCAGACAAAATATCACATAGGGCGTTCCTTTGGCCAACTCGGAGAAGAACATGATTCGCTTATCCGGGTCCGACTCTACGGCGGCCACATTGCGCATGGCCATCTCCATATCTTTCCAGATCATCTGGTAAATTCGTTTGGGCGTCAAGGTGTACTGTGCCAGATACCTGGATCGAACCTCCTCGGCCTCCGTTCCTTTCACCAGAAAAACCTCTATAAAGGATTTATTGGTCAGGCTATTCTCAGTAAAAGTGTTGCGGATATCCTCCTCCGTGCCCACGAACAGGTCGATCCGCTTTCCCTTGATGGCTCCGCCCACGTCGTGGGCCAGGAAATAACCGTCGTGCTCGATACCGTTAGGCAGCCGAATGCCCTGCGCCCGGGGGATGAACAGAACGCTGCCCAGAGGGACCTTTTTAGGGTCGACGGCGGCGGTCCGATAAGGAATGAGCTTGTATGGCTCCACTTTGGAGATAAACTCAGTATTCCCCGCCCCCAGACCCCACTTGGCTCCCTCCACCAGGCGATAGCGAATCCCGTCGGCAGCCCGGCCGGCGAAGTTGATCACCCGTCCATCTGAGAGTCTGGCGGACCCCTCGATATCCGCTTTCCGCTTAAACTCCCGGGAAACCACGCTGATAGTTCTACCGAATGCGTCCAGAACGGGTACTTCTTTGGGCAGCCCGGCAAACCGCCCATCCGCCTCATCTACCAGATAATAAAAGGTGAGCTGAAAACGGCCCAGCGGTTCTCTGGCCAGGCCAGGTTTTTCTCTTAGCTCAAGCTTTTCCTCCGGCTCCGGTTTCACCACTTTCTCTGGATAAGGCCTCACCCCGGCACATCCTGACAAGAAGCAGAATCCAAAAAGCGTCAGGACCAGCGTTAGCAGATAATTTCGTGCACGCATCTTCACCCCCAGTCGGCGAAACACCAGATTCTTTATCCGCGATTCCCAGAAAAATGCCCCAAAGATGTCACTCATAATGTGATGCCAGGCATCGAATGTCAAGGGGAAAAGTTGAGGCAACCTGCATCGGGAAATCAGCTAAACTGGATAGTCGGTTTCAGCGCTCAAATTCACGGTCACCACGATGGTGTCTGCCGGTCCCATCAGGGTATCCTGGAAGGTTCTGCTGGCCGAGATTGCTATCGTATCGGGAAAAGCATAATCCGCGGCTGCGGATGCTCCCGTAAATAACAAGACGAACAATATTCCCAAAAGGGGAGCGGCCAGTGTACGAGTGATTTTAACCATGCGCATACCTCCTGAAAAGGTTTCAGCGATGATAGTACCCTGCCTTTTATGATACCACACTCATTATTGGACTGTCAAGGAACTAAAATCTGAATGAAATACTTCTACTATCCCTTCTTTTCCGGCCAGATGGATATTCCTGGGAAACAAAGCAGGTACAAAGCAGTATAAATTATGGTGGAGTTCGGTCTTTCTGCGCCGTATATTACTTGGGAAAAAACTCGAAGACAACTGGTCGGGTTAAAAACCACCCAAATAGTTTTAAACGTACCTTTTTTTTAGGCGTCCAACAAATGGAGTTTGAAATTGGGAAGAATGGATGCGGCCGAAGAACATGAATTGATCCGAAAGTTCCTGCGAGGCGAGCAATGGGCTTTCGACAGCTTGATGACCAGACACCAGAAGAGGGTCTATCGCATTGCCCTGGGCATGTTGGGCGATCACGACGAGGCCGCCGACATCACCCAGGAAGTTTTTATCCGCGCCTTCCGCTCTTTGAAAAACTTCAAATTCAGCTCCAGCTTCGGCACGTGGCTGCACCGCCTTGCCGTCAACCAGTGTATCAGCTACATTCGCCGGCAAAAACTTCGCCAGGCCCTCTCTCTCACGGAGGTATCTCATCTGCTCAGGTCGTCTATGGGCAGGCCGGCCCGCGATCTGGCCCTCAAAGATCTGGGCGAGCAGATCGCGCAGGCTATCTCCACCCTACCACCGAAGCAACGAGCCATCTTCATTATGCACTATTACCAGGAACTGCCCCACAAAGAAATCGCCAAAATTATGGACCGCTCCGAGGGGGCTATCAAATCGAGTTTCTGTCAAGCTGTTAAGAAATTGCGCAAGAGGCTGATTGATCATGGGCAAATCGAATCCTAAAGAAACCGACCGTCAGATCCGGACTCATTGCAAACAGGTCCGGGCCTTTCTGGTGGATCATCTGGAAGATCAGCTTCCACCCGAAGAGCAGCGCATGGTGGACGAGCACCTGAAGGTCTGTCCTCGCTGCGCCGCCGAAAGGGCTTCCCTGAAACAAACCCTTAGTCTATTGAACTGCAGGGAGTTGCCCGAACCGGATGAGAGCTTCTGGATGGAGCTGAGATGTCGTGTGCGCCAGGGAATCAGAGAGGAGCAAGCTGTCTCCCCGCGCCGGCCTGCCGTTCCCGTCAGGGCCTGGGCGCCGGCGGTGGCCGTGGCCTCGCTGCTGGTTTTCCTCTTTCTGTGGTGGTCGGGCCATCCTCAGCTTCCCGCGCCAGGCGGGCAATCGCTTCTGGCCAGCCTAGAGCAGCAGGGCCTGCGCAGTCTGGAAAAGCTGGGGGAAACCCTGTCGGATATCGAGGAGCTTGAATTCGCCCGCACGCCGGGTGACTCCCTGGTGGAGCTGTTGGCGGCCATCCCCCATCCGGCGGAAACTCTGGAAAGGACGCTGATGGCAGAAAAAATGGCCCGGGATCCGGACCTCTGGGAAGCAGTCATCGAGGAGGAAACTCTGTTGCAGACTACCGCGGAGATGCTCATCGAAGAGCTCAGCGAAGATCAGTTGAAGAGATTGTCGGCTAAACTAAAGAACCTTATGGGATAACACTAAGTGTAAACTGAAAATTCCACCTCGAGGGGGCGATCACGATGCGAAAATCGATTATTTACCTGGTAAGCGCTCTGATTCTGTTGAGCTTCCAGACAGCCTATTCCCTGAAAGAGGAGGAAAAGGAAAACGTCCGCAAGCAGATCAGCAGCGTGAAAGCCTGGCAACTGACCGAAGATCTGGATCTCTCTGAGGAACAGGCTCAGGCCCTTTTCCCCACCCAGAAGGCATACGAAGATCGGAATAAGGAGCTTGGCGAGCAGCGTGAGGCCATCGAGGAGAAGCTGGATAAGCTGCTGCAGGCTGAGGAAAAAGATAAAGATCTGATCAAGGAAAAGATGACTCGGCTGAAGGAGATCGATGAACAGACCAAGACCAACAAGGACCAATTTCAAGGCAAACTGGCCAAAATCCTCACCGTGGAGCAGCAGGCCAAGTACCAGCTTTTCGACAAGAAGTTCGACACTAAGCTTCGCCGGATGATCCGGGACATCCAGAAGGAAGACCTGCAGGTCAAAACCCGTGAGGCGACCAGATCATACGACACTTCCCGCCAGGAAATAAGTGATGCCGACAAAAAGAAACAGCCCCAACGCAGCCAGGAAAAGCGGGACACCAGCGAGGTGAGCAAGAGCAAAAAGAAAAGCACCTCTGAGGACAGAAGCTCCTCTAAAACGAAATCCTCCCGGACAAAAGAATCCTCCGGGAAGAAGGAATCCTCCAACAGGAGCTCATCCCGCGAAAACGGCTCTTCCACAGAAAAATCATCCCGGTCCCAGCGTAACTAACGCCCCGCGGAGAGGAGGTCGATGACTATGAAAAGGAAACTCTACTGGTTAATCCTGATACTTCCGATATCGATCGCTCTTTTGACCGCCGGTTGTTGTGATATCAACCGCTGTTGCGATCACACTCCACCACCGGTCCCAGCGGGCGTGCACACCATCACCGGAGATGGATTTGTGGAGATCTGTTGGAGCGAAGTGCGCATCGATGACCTGGCCGGCTACAAGATCTACTACAGCATGAATCCAAACGGACAGTACTCGTGCATCGGCAAGAGCGGGGATGACTATTTCGTGGACGAGGACGTGCAGAACGGAGTTACCTATTACTATGCCGTATCCGCCTACGACTGGAATGGAAACGAGAGCGATCTGAGCTATGAGACGGTGCACGACACACCACGCCCGGAGGGCTATGACCTGATCATTTACGATGAGGACTCCCGCGCCGGCGTGGACTTCTCCGGGTATTATAGCCGCATGGTCCAGCCCTGGGACGATCCGTTCGTGGACATGTACCTCCTCTGGCTGAACGGCCGGTACTGCCTGGCCAGCACTGATGTAGTATACTTGGGCAATATTTATGGGACGGACATCCAGTATGCCGGGTATGTCAACTCGCTGGACGAAATTGACTGGGCTCCGGATGGCGGCTGGTCCACCGATATCGCCGACACCCTCACTCTCTACGAGGGCCATGCCTATCTGGTCTGGACCTGGGAGAACAACTTCGCCAAATTCCGGGTGATGCACATCGGCTACGACCACGTGGTCATCGACTGGGCCTTTCAGATCGACGAGGGCAATCCGGAGCTGAAGGCTCTGCCCGCCGGCGAAAACCTATCTCCCGCCGACCTGCGTCAGCCCAGAAAGGCTGGGGGCGACTGCCGGATTCCCTCCAGCCGTCCCGGCCGCAAACCTGCTCTGGGTGAGGGCGAACAGAATCTATAAAGGGGGCGATTTAGATGAGAAAGCTGCTGGTTTTACTGAGCATCATCGGGGTGACCATGGTCTGGCCGCTCCCGGCTACCGCCTTTGAGGAAACGGGCAACCGTCCTTCCAGGCATCTGGAAGTGGAAGTGTGGCTCAACAAGCACAATGGCGCCGTGTATGAGCTTGGACAGCACGTCCGCGTCCACTTTCAGGCCTCCGAGGATTGCTATGTGGCGGTTTATAATGTGGACACAGAAGGTTTCGTCCACGTGCTATATCCTAAGTACAACGATCAGACCCGGGTCGAGGGAGAACGCATCTACGACATCCCCGACCCCTACGACGAGTACGACCTGATCGTGGACAGTCCTACAGGCATCGAATACGTGGTGACCATCGCCTCGCACTTTCCTCTGAACCTGCGCGCTCTCTACGACATAGAAGATGGCGTGGACAGCGATATCTACTGGCCCATGGGGCGCATCACCGGAGACCCCCATCTGGCCATCCACGAGATCAACCAGCAGTTAGCCTGGGGAGATGATGAGTACGAGCCGGAGGGTTATAGCAGCGACGTCAGCTGGTTTTACGTCCGCCGCTGGGTCCCCTATCCCCGGTACATCGTCTATCACTGGTATCCCCACCGGTTCTACGACCCCTGGTGGGATCCCTATGTCCACGTGGGCATCTGGATGGACTTCTACTGGGACCATCACTGGTGCCGCCCGTGGTGGTGGTACCATGGTTGTCAGCCCATCTACGTGTACTGGTACATCGACCGGGACACCGGCCGCCGCTGCACCTGGAAGGGAAACTATCATCAGGATAAACGCAAACCGGACTGGTACCGAGAGAAACCTGTGCGGCGGGGCGGAGGAGGAGAACGTCCATCACGGTTTGGGACAGGGAAAGATGATCTGAGCCGGGAGGATAGAAGACGGCCCCCGCGTGAGTGGTCTGACTCGGGCAGCGAACAAATGCGGGAACGGGCGAAAAGAGGGGAAACCGGCAATCTCGATCGCCGCTCGTCAAGGGAAAAACAAGATGATAATCGCGATATTAGTGACAGCGAGCGCAGGTCACGGAGGCCTTCTTACCGGATAGATCGCCAGGCAAAAAGCAAAAGCCAATCTGGCACGGAGATCCGCTCCGGTGTGGAATCCCAAAGATCAAGAAAAAGAGAGGTTGGCCGGGAGAGAAGCTCCACCAGAAGCGAGACGAAAAAGGTGCAGAAGAGCTCCGGCCGAAGCTCCCGACTGGGCAAGATCATCGGAAGCGTGGCCAAAGTATTCACCGGCGATTCCAAAAAGGAAAAGAGCAGCTCCCAGAAGAAGTCCGCGGACACAGGCTCGAAAAAGGAGCGCTCCAGCAGCAAGCAGAACTCAAAGGAGAGCACCAGCACGGAGAGAAAATCCCGGAGCAGTAAATAATTGTGCGCCACTAAATTGCTGGAGCAGAACAAACTGAAAGGGCCGGCTAAAAGCCGGCCCTTTTTCCATCCAGAACGAACTTGTGGAATCCCCGGCTATTCCTTGGACTGGAAGATGCCGATGATGCTCCCATCCGGGTCTGCAAAGAGGGCATACCAGCCTATCTCCGGGATCTGGGTCTTCTCCCTGATCACGCTTCCTCCCAACTCGACGACCCTGGCTAGAGTTCCCTGGATATCCTCGGTGAACACGTAGACCAGCACCCCCTGCTCACCAATAGAGGTGACCTTGTCCACCTTGTTGAACCCGCCGCCAGGCTCGCTGCCTGTCTCGAAGATGGCGTAGTCCATGTTGGGCGTTATGGTGATCTTCCAGCCGAACAGGCTTGAGTAAAAGGTCTTGGCCTTCTCGAAGTCGGTTGTGGGAATCTCCACGTGACAGATGTGGTGCGGCATTAGAGCCTCCTTGGTTAAGCATGGTGCAGCATTTGAATTCAGTATACCGAACTGATTTTACTTTGTCAAGTGAAAATCGTGATCAAGGTAAGAGATAGGGATCAAGAATCCTGGAAAGAGAAGGGTTAGGGGAATAAGTTGCAGTTGGCAGTGAAAGAATAGTGGCAGTAGCAATGGCAATGGCAATAAAATACAAAGTCGGCAGTCGGCAGTTGGCAGGAGGCAGTGAAAGAGAGGGATTAGGGGAATGAGTTGAGAAAGTTTGGCGAGTTTAGAGAGTTTAGCGAGTTAAGGGAGTTAAGAGAGTTGAGCTAGTTTAGAGTGCGCAAAAGGGATCTGGGGAGCAGGGAGGGGTAAATTTACAATTTGAAATGAATCTTTTTGAAGGGGGAAACATCCCCCTTTTAACCCTCGCATTATATAAAAACAGGCGGATCGCTCCGCCTGTCTCTCTGTCAGAAAACATAGCAATGGTCGCTGGTCACCGATCCTCAGCCCCGCAGAAGATCTATGTATCGAGCGACTGGTAATTCT
>CBDUWG010000051.1:0-8636 GCA_965370845.1 uncultured bacterium | reverse complement strand
CCCCAACGATCTTCTCAATGAAAAGCTCAAGATTTTCGCGATTGGTATTTAAAACCTTCACGGGCATTTCCTGCCGGATTGAGAATCTTTTCACAAACGTATTAGCACAATAATAATACCCGACTTAGCCTTTTGTCAAGAACTTTCTTTAGGCTCCCTAAAAAAACTGGATCGTCACACGAATTTTTGGGTTGTTTTGAGCATTGGGAGATCATAAAAACCTGGCCATGAGCTAAATTTTTCACCGATCCTTTTTTGCCACAGCGGATCCTTCACCTCTCCGGCTCTTAGCAGATGCGCGGAAGCAGCTCTCCCGTCGGCAGATCGATGATCCTGCTGCCTCCTATCCTGGTCCTCAACACAGCCATGCCGGGGTGCTCGACCACAACTCGACCGATGATGGCCGACTCCTTTCCCAGAGGATCCTTTCTCAGAATCGAGAGAACCTCCTGCTCTTTCCCCTTGGCCACAAAAAGGACCATCTTCCCCTCGTTGGCTATGTAGAGGAAATCGAGGCCTAACAGCTCGCATGCCCCACGTACCTCATCGCGCACCGGGATTTGCTCTTCATCCACCTGTATGCCCATCTGTCGGTCCAGGGCAATCTCAGCCAAGATGGTCCCCAACCCCCCACGCGTGGGATCCCGCATACATCGGACCCCCAGACTGGGATCCAGTACGCCCTGAACTAAGCTCACCAGAGAGGCACAATCGCTTTTTAGCTTGCTGGCAAAACCAAAGCTTTCCCTCTGGGACAGTATGGCTATGCCGTGGTCACCTATGGGTCCGGTCACCAGAATGGCATCTCCCATCTCGATTCTCCGGGGAGATATATCCAGGTCCGCTGGCACCAGCCCAACACCCGAGGTGTTCACAAATAGACCGTCACCCTTGCCCTTTTGCACCACCTTGGTATCTCCACAGATCACCTCCACACCCACTTCTCCCGCCTCCCGGCTGGCCGAGCCTAAAATCCGCTCCAGCTCATCCAGGGAGAACCCCTCTTCAAGAATGAGCGCCAGGCTCAAATAAAGAGGCCTAGCGCCAACACAGAGCAGATCATTCACCGTGCCGGTGACGGCCAGTTTTCCGATATCCCCCCCGGGGAAGAAAAGTGGCTGAATCACATAGGAATCGGTGGTAAAAGCCAGCCGTACGCCGTCGACCTCGAAGAGGGCGCTATCTTCCAAACGGTGCAGGGTCGGATGGCCGAAGTGTTTGAGGACAAGATCCTGGATTAGCTCGCGACTCAATCGGCCACCAGAACCATGAGCCATGGTAACCCGTTTCACTTTTGGAACGTTATTCTTTGAATCAGGCACTCTCGCCCCTCCTTTATATCCATCCCCGGCTGACCGCAATGTGGGCAGACCAGGGTAGGAAGCAAAAAATGAGCCTCCGGACCGGGACACGAAGGTGCCCCCTGGAAACTACATTTCGAACACCTGACCAGAGCGGGTCTATTAATGATCTCCAGGGTGGCCCCCCGGGATATATCTTTATGAGAGAAGACCTCCTCAACCCAGAACCTCACTTGCTCTTCGTTGAGCAAAGTCAACTCCCCGATTACCACAACCACCCGCTCGATCAGCTTGGCCTCATTCTCCCGGGCGGTGCGGAAAACCACTTGGGTTATCTGCTGGGCGATGGAGAACTCGTGCATGGTATCCTCATGCGTCGGATTTCATCCCCGTTGCCAGACCCAGGGCCTCAATCACCTCCGCCGTCCCCTGGTCGGCAATCAGGCTCGTCATTACTACTTTGATCCGCGGATCTATCCTGGCTAGATCGGCTTTTAACTTTTCGGGGTCCACTTTCATAGCCGCGGCCAGTTCCACCTTATTAATGGCCACCACATCGGCCCCTCTAAAGATATGCGGATGTTTAACCACCATGTAAGGTCCCTCGGTGACGGAGATAACCACCAGCCTCTTCTGGGCCCCCAGAGGAAACTCGGCCGGGCAGATGAGATTGCCCACATTTTCGATGAACAGCAGGTCAAGCTTCTCCAGGAGCAGGGTCTTCAGAGCCTTGCCCACCAGGTTGGCGTCCAGATGACATTCCTTTCCGGTGTTCACCTGCACCACACTAGCACCTTGCTGTTCGATCCTCTGGGCATCGATGGTGGTGGTCAGATCTCCGGCCACCACCCCCACAGTTGCGGTTTTCCCCAAATGACCGGTCAGCCGTTCGATCATGGTGGTCTTTCCCGACCCGATGGAGCCCATCACATCGATGCCCATCACGCCGTGTTTATCCAGTAGCTGACGGTTGCCCT
Organism: uncultured bacterium; assembly: GCA_965370845.1. Lineage (GTDB taxonomy): Bacteria > SM23-81 > SM23-81 > SM23-81 > SM23-81 > DAOVRJ01. The sequence continues at coordinate 6,358 of CBDUWG010000051.1, read as the reverse complement.
CGGCGATCTCCTCGTTCTTCCTGAGCAGATCTTCCTCTAACTCGATATCGAAACTCTCTCCTTCCTGAAACTCTACGACCTTCATCTGTCCCTCCTCAGGCAGAATTTGCAAAACGTCCATATCTAAAATGTGCTGCACAGGTGCCCTCAGATGAAACCATACAGGCTCCCACAGGATGCTCGGGCGTGCAGGATCGGGCAAACAGGGAACAGTCCCGGGGCGCTTTCAGACCTCGCAGAATGAGGCCGCAGATACAGCCGGCATGTTCCACCGTCCGCTCCACCTGTGCGGGAATATTGGCCTCTGCGTCGTGACCCAGATAACTACTTCTCATGACCAGCCCGCTGTCGGGGATGTTCCCCAAACCTCGCCATGGCGACTCTTTGGGCTGAAAGACCTCCTCTACCAGTGCCCGGGCCCGGGGGTTACCCTGATCGGGTACCACTCGTCGATACTGGTTCTGCACCTGACTTTGTTCCTGGACAATCTGGGTGATCAACATCAGCACTGACTGGAGAATGTCAGTGGGCTCGAAACCGGAGACCACACAGGCGATGCCGTGATCTCTGGCCAAAAATTCGTAGATCCGGCAGCCGGTGATGGCGCTTACATGCCCCGGGCAGATAAGACCATTAAGCCCCAGCTGATCGTCATCCACCAGAACCTTCAGGGCCGGGGGCAGAATCTTGTGTCCCACAAGAACGAAAAAGTTATTCACTCCCTGCTGATGAGCATCCACGATGGCCGCGGCCACCGATGGGCTGGTGGTCTCAAAACCTATGCCCAGAAAAACCACCTTCTTCTGCACATAGCTCTTGGCCAGCTCCAGGGCATCGGCGGGTGAATACACCAGACGAACATCGGCGCCCCGGCCCCTTTCTTCGATGAGAGAGGAGCTGGAGCCGGGGACCCGCAACATGTCTCCAAATGTGGCCAGAAGAACATCATCTTGGCGGCTGTAGGCCACGGCTCGATCCAAATACACGTTGGGGGTGACACAAACGGGACATCCCGGGCCGGAGAGAAGGTTTACGTTGGGTGGGAGAAAATCCTTGATCCCATGTTGAAAAATGGCCATGGTGTGCGTTCCGCACACCTCCATCAAGGTTATCTCTCGACAACCAGCCACCCGGGCAATCTCCCTGGACAGATCCCGGCAGAGTCCAGCGTTCCGATACTCATCCAGATGCTTCATGGGCAAGCACCTCCCTCAGCAGGGAGAGGGTCTCCTCGGCCTCATTCTGGTCCAACCTCTGCAGGGCAAAACCGGCGTGAACGATGACGTAATCGCCCACCTCCACATCGGAGAGAAAACGCAGATCTATCTGCTGACTCATCCCGCCGATATCTGCGATCCCCCTCTGCCCATTGATTTCTATTACTTTCATGGGAACGCTTATGCACATTATGTCCTCTCCCCACTCTGATAACCGGCTATGACCGCCTGGCCAAGGGCAACGCCGCCGTCGTTGGGCGGCACCTGTCGGTGCAGCAATGGTTCAAATCCATCCCGACGCAACAGGTCCACCACCATCTCCGTTAGCAGCTTGTTCTGAAAAACGCCTCCGGAGAGAGCTACTCTTTCCAGGCCATGAGATCCCCGAATGTGCTGACAGCAAAGACTAACCAGATCAGCCACCGACCGGTGAAACCGGCGAGCGATCTCGGGCACAGAGACCTTCCCCCTGAGATCCCCGAGAATCTCCCTCACCATAGGGCGGGGATCAACGTTCAAATAGTCTCCTTCCCGGGAGATGGACCAGGAATAGCCCTTCACAGGCCCGGAGATTTTCTCCGCGGCCACCTGAAGCTTCACCGCCGCTTCTCCCTCGAAGGTGTTATGTTGACAGAGCCCCAACAAGGATGCGACGGCATCGAAAAGGCGGCCCATGCTGGAGGCCAGGGGGGCGTTGTACCCCCGGGCCAACATCTGAAAAACTGTTTCCAGGGCATCGGTTTCCAGATGATCAAATAGGGCCCGTTCCCACGATCCCAGCCGTGATCCATAAATGGAGAACAGATAGCTCAGAGCCATCCGCCACGGCTCCCGGTTGGCAGCATCACTACCCGGCAAAGGCACGTAGCGCAACTGGCCCAGGCGCCGGAAACCCTCGTAATCTGCCACCATGAACTCCGCACCCCAGATGTGTCCGTCGGTCCCGTACCCCAATCCATCGAAGACCACGCCGATGACCGGCTCCCGCACTCCGTTCTCAGCCATGCAGGCGGCCACATGCGCGTGGTGATGCTGAACTGCTACCATTTTAAGTTTTTTTTCATGATTTGCGCCCCGTTCCAGGGCATAACGAGTGGACAGATAGCTTGGATGCAGGTCATGGGCTAAAATGCCGGGACGTATGCGGAACAGATCTTCAAATCGCTTGATCATCTGAAGGTAAAATCGGTACGTCTCAATATTCTTCAAATCGCCGATATGCTGGCTATTAAAAGCGTAATTTCCCCGGGCCATACAGAAGGTGTTCTTTAGCTCAGCACCACATGCCAGTAACGATGGAACCTCAAATGGCAAATCCACCGGTATAGGGACGTAACCCCGGGCTCGCCGAAAGGGAACTGGCCTTTCATCGATGAACCGGAAAATGGAGTCATCGCACCGATTGTGGATATCCCGGTCGTGCAGCAGAAAGGCATCGGCGATCCCGGATAGTTCCCTGAGGGCCATTTCGTTGTCGCCGATCAGGGGTTGATCGCTCACGTTTGCGCTGGTGGCCACCACGGCCAATAGATCACTCTCCAATATCAAGGTGTGCACCGGAGCATATGGCAACATAACCCCCAGCGTGTTGTTTCCCGGCGCGACTTGAGCCGAGATGGGGCTCTCGTCCCGCTGCTCCAAGATGACGATGGGCCGCATGGGCGACGAGAGCAGTTCTTCCTCGGCGGAGCAAAGGTGACAGTATGAGCTTACCCGCTCCAGGTTCAGGGACATGATGGCCAGAGGTTTGGCCGACCGGCCCTTTCTCCGGCGGAGCCTTTGCACGGCCCGGTCATCCGTGGCATCGCAACACAGATGGAAACCGCCAATGCCCTTAACGGCCACGATGTGACCCATCTTTAGTCGTCGAACCGCCTCCCCCAAAGCCTCCTCTCCCTCCGCTTTGTTTCCCCGCATGTCGCGGAAGAACAGGTGCGGGCCACAATGGCAACATGCATTGGGCTGGGCATGATATCGGCGGTGGTCGATGTCCTCATATTCCTTCTGGCACGGAGGACACATGGTGAAGCTCTGCATGGTGGTCTGTGGACGATCGTAGGGCATTTTGGAGATGATTGTAAAGCGTGGTCCGCAGTCAGTGCAATTGATGAAGGGATATCTATGGCGCCTATCTTGGGGATCCAGCAATTCCTCCTGGCAGCTGTCACACATGCAGATATCCGGGGGCACCAGGACAAACTCATCGTTCACCTGTCTGCTCTTCTCAACGGAAAAGGCTCTCAACCCCTGGGGCGCCCTGCTTTCGATTCGCTTTTCCACCACGTGCGCCATTGGCGGAGCTTCAGCAGAAACCCGGCTGTAGAATTCATCCACCCGCCCCCTGTCCCCCTCTATCTCAACGATCACTCCCCCGGAAAAATTGCACACCGAGCCGGCCAGCTCGCACTCTCGAGCCAGGCGGTGAACGAAGGGACGAAAACCGACACCCTGTACCATGCCGCTGAGGGTGATGATGGCGCCGACGCTGCCCTTCTTTTCTCGAGCAGCGGCGCGTATTTCATCAGCCCCTTCCCGCCGGGCGGCGGTTTCCGATCGAGTCTTCAACATTTCTCTCCGCAGTACAGAGCGCTCTTCCTTTAAAGCGTCTTTAAGACGGGATGATCCAAGGAAAATTCTTCCCTGATGATCCGCCGGACGAGTACCGCTATGGCCTCCTGAACCTCGCAAGTACAGCCCCGCTGCCAGGTCTGCATATCGGCCGCTTCTACGGCGTAGATGACCACGCGCTCGGGGACCGGGCAGCCGCACCGGCGACCGGTCTCCAGAACAAACTTCAGGCTCATCTGGTGCGCGGACCAAGTAGATCCACCCTCTGGGAAATCATCCTCGGACAGCCGATAGATGGTCCCGGGCTTCTCCTTGCCGGTCTTGATGGCATCGACCATGATGAGATTCCGGTACCCCCGCAGCAGGTCCAGCAGGGCCATTCCCCCCACACTGGCCTCCACAAAAACCAGGTCTTCCCTTTTGCCCAACCGCCGGCGAAGCTCCTGGACGACAAGAAGGCCAACGGCGTCGTCGCCGAGAAGCTCGTTGCCCAGGCCCAAAATGAGGATTTTACCGTTATTTTCGTCCATGGTACTCATGTTAAATGTGTTCATTTTGCGGTATCGAGCTATGCTTCGACTCTTGTGAATCGAAGCTCGAGGTTGGTTTATGGTTGGTAGAAGCTAGTATAGATGCTGGGTGCTAGAAGTTGGAGGCTGGAACACGCCTGTCTTTTTCGAGACTCTGGTTAGCAAGCTCCTAGCTTCCAAACCAGCATCTACAACATCAAACCAGCTTCCAGGTTCTGTCTATTAACCATGCAACCCCCTATCCACCGCTTTCAAGGCCGTCTCCATAATCACCTCGGAAAGCGTCGGATGGGCATGGATCGTCGAGGCCAGCTCTTGCACGCTGCGGCCGGTGGCAACGGCCAGGGTCCCCTCGGCGATCAGATCGGTGGCGTGGGGACCTATTATGTGGACACCCAGCACCTTACCGCTATCCGAGTGGGACACGATTTTGGCCTGTCCGGCCAGCTCGCCGATGGCCTGGGCCTTGCCGGTGACACGGAACAGGACGCTGTCGGCCCTCGCAGGAATGCCTTCCTGGGTCGCCTGGGCCTGGGTCAATCCCACATTGGCCACCTCAGGTACGGTAAAAACGGCATTGGGAATGGCGTCATAGCGCATGACCCGATGGTCACCCATGGCATTCTCGGCGGCCACAATCCCCTCGGCCGAGGCCACGTGGGCCAGCATGATCTTTGCAGGCCCCAGAATATCGCCGATGGCGTAAACGCCGGGCACACCGGTCTCCATACGATCACCGGCCGTCAGCCAGCCCCGATCATCGCAATCCAGACCGAGGGTCTCCAATCCCAGATCCGCGATGTCCGCCTGTCGTCCGATACAGACCAGCATTTTTTCACAGGCTACGGTTGCGGATTTCTGCGCCCGTGTATCCGCTACTCCGGGTGAGCATGAACCAACCGACACGCTGAGATCGCCGCCGTCCCGGTCTATGGATTCAACCGTCTGATTCAAAAGGACCCTGATGTTCTGCTTTTTCATCTCCCGGGCCAGGATCTTGGAGCAGTCCTCGTCCACAGAGGGCATCGGCAAGAGGCGATCGAGGGCTTCCACGAGGGTCACCTCGGCTCCCAGGGCAGCCAGCATGCAGGCAAACTCACAGCCGATGGCGCCGCCGCCGACGATGACCAGGGATACGGGCACCGTGTTCAGCTTGAAAACATCATCGCTGGCCAGGATTCGATCCCCATCAAAGGGGATCCCGGGGATGCCCATCGCCCTGCTGCCGGTTGCGACGATCAAGCGGTCCCATTCCACGGTGCGTCGATTGCCGTCAGGGGCCGTCACCATTAGTTGTCCCATCCCGACCAGGGTGGCGGTTCCCTTGATGAGATCGACATAAGCCCGCTCCAACAACGTCTCTATGCCCTTGATCTGGGATGTGACAATTTTCGTCTTGCGCTCCAACAAGCGGACCATGTCGACGGTGGCCGAAGCCGGCACTTGAATGCCGAAGCGATCACTCTGGCGAAGATGGGTCAGCAGATCGGCCGCGGCCTTCATGACCTTGGAGGGAATACAGCCCCAGTTCAGGCACGTCCCCCCCACTTCCTCTTTTTCAATCAAGCATACCTCAGCGCCAAGCTGAGCCGCTCTCAGGGCGGCCACATATCCGCCGGGACCGGCGCCGACGATGGCGATCCTTCTCTTCATCACATCACCTCATCACTGGTCAGGCTGTCAAACGCAAGATGGCGATATCCACAAGAACGGCCTTATACACCCCCCTCGACGAAAAAGGGAGCTACCTGTTAAAATGGCGATGGTCCCGTCTAGGCGGGACCACTTTCCACCAGAACGACCCGTAAGCCGGGCTCGACAAGGGTCAAAGCGGCGTTCAACCAGATTCCCCCACTACCCATCACCATGGCCGCCTCGCTTCCTCTCCTGTTTTCCATCGCGACTTCGCAAAAAACTTGCTATCGAGAAACGGTTTCCAACAATTGGCCCTTGTTATCGTGGATCTCGATGGTCAGGGGCATCTGGCCGGGTAAAGTATGAGTGGCACAGGCCAAACAGGGGTCAGAGGCGCGAACGGCGATC
>CBDUWG010000050.1:0-8683 GCA_965370845.1 uncultured bacterium | reverse complement strand
GCACCCTGGTTAACGAAGTTCAGGGTCCCGGAGTTTATAGGGTTCGTTGGGATGGTCGTGATCTCTCTGGAGAGGAGGTCTCCGCCGCCGTTTATTTCTGCCGGCTGGAGTCCGCAGATTTTTCCCGGACAAAGAAGATGGTGCTTTTAAGGTAAAATATAAGAAGACAAAAACTGCCAGGAACCTCGTTAGGGTAAGTTTATCAATAGGTTTTTATGGACATCTCCAGCCCTTTGGGTAAGTGTTAAGAGTGTTTGCTGTCCGCCGGCCAGGCCACAGATTTCGAAAGAATGTGAAATGCTGGCTTTTTCGTTCTTTAACGGCTAATCCAAAAAACACTTGACAAGAACGCCAAGTGATGTTATTTTGCAGTCAAAATTAGAGTTGTATCGAAAAAAGCATATTCTCTGGCCGGGGGTTTTTATGAAAAATGCGGCACCTTCTTAAGAAGGTGCGTCGTTGTTATGAAGCAGAAATAACTGTTTGTTCACCCCGTCGAAGGGAGGGTCGGTTACATGGTTGAGTTGTTTATCAAAGGTGGCCCTTTCATGTGGCCGTTGCTGTTCGCGCTTATTGTAGGTATCGCGATGGCCTTCGTGAAATTTTGGGCCCTCACCAAGGCCTCCATAAACACCCGCAAGTTTTTGGCCAAAATTAAGGGAGCTTTGAGCACCGGTGGTATTGGCGCGGCCACGGAGATTTGTGTCAACACCCGCGGTCCGGTGGCTTCCATTTTTCACGCCGGGCTTCTGCGCGCCGGCCGGGGGGTTGAATATGTGGAAAAAGCCATCGAGGGTGCCGCAGCCATCGAGATGGCTTTTCTGGAGAGGGGAATGGTCTGGCTGGCCACAGTGGCGAATATTGCCCCTATGTTGGGATTTTTAGGAACAGTGAGCGGCATGATCAAGGCGTTCCAGTCCATCGCACTGGCGGGAGATATAGAGCCTTCCTTGGTGGCATCGGGAATTTCCGAGGCATTGATCACCACCGCTACCGGGTTGGCCATCGCCATCCCCATTCAGGCCCTGCATAACTTTTTCGTTTCCCGGATCGATAGACTCATCATCGAGATGGAAGAATCCTCCTCCGATCTGGTGGATACCCTGACCGAGATCGAGCAGCAGGCGGGGGCCCCGGCTGCTGCAAGGAGCTGAGGCTCATGAACTTAAAGAGAAGAATCAGGGCTAGCGAAGAGATTCCCACTAGCTCCATGGCCGATATTGCTTTTTTGCTGATCATTTTTTTTCTGGTGACCACGTCAATGAGCATGGATCGAGGTCTGGGATTACAATTGCCAGCTCTGGGACAGGGCAAAAAGGTTCCCAAAAAGAACCTCTGTCACATTTGGATCAACGCTTCCAACGATGTGGCCATTGGGGGTGAGGTGATTCCCGTAAGGGAGATCGAGAACATCGTTCGCCGAAAACTGGAGGAGAATTCACGCCTCATCATCTCGGTCAAGACGGACAGAGAAGCGAAATACGAGACGATGATCGATGTTTTAGATGAGCTGAAGTTGGCGGAGGCCCCGCGCATCTCGTTGGCCTCTCCCGATTAGTTCTCTTCGGGGGGTTTCGATGAAAGTCTCTCGCAAATCGAAAATTGGATCAGTTATTCCCACAGCCTCTATGGCAGATATTGCTTTTCTGCTGTTGGTTTTCTTCATGGTGACCACCACTTTCAGGGTATATCGCGGTCTGGATGTGTTCCTGCCGTGCGCCGAGGCCACCCAGAAGATCGAGACCAAGAGGAATCTCTGTCACATTTGGGTGGACACCAAAGGGCAGATCTCCATCGATGATATGCTGGTGGAGGTGCCCCTGGTTTACCCCGTGGTGCTGGAGAAATTACGCGACAACCCCAGGATCATCATCTCGTTTAAAGCGGATAGAAACGCAAGATATGGGATCTTAGCCAATGTGATGGAGGAGCTGAAACGGGCTCAGGCGCTGCGCATCAATTTCACTACCGATCGAGAAACTCTGTGAGGTGAGAAGCTATGGTTCATAAGAGTCCCAGAGTGGATTTGAGAGGTCAGTACAAGGTGGTCTTCGAAAAAGCATTAATCCTCTCCTTGGCTATCCATTTGTTCATCTTCCTTACATATACTGAGGTAGAAGTCAAACCTTATGAGACGATGGCTAAGCAGGTAGTCGTTGAAGTTCAGGACATCCCCGAGACCCAGCAGCTGAAGAAACTTCCGCCGCCCCCAAGGCCGGCCGTGCCCATTGAATCCGAGAGCGATGATCTTCCCGAGGACGTGACCATCGAGACCACAGACCTGCGTGTGGATGTTGCACCGCCACCGCCGCCGCCACCCATGGCAGATGAGTTTGTGGCTTATGATACAGCTCCCAAGCTAATCAAGCTGTTTAAGCCAAAATATCCGGATATTGCCAGGAAGGCAGGAATTGAGGGGATGGTCATCCTGAAGATCTTGGTGGACGTGGATGGCAAGGTGATCGACGCTCGTGTTTTGAAGTCTCTGGGCAATGTCGGTTGCGATGAGGCGGCCCTTGAAGCGGCTAAAAAGTGTTTATTTGAGCCGGCTCTGCAGCGCGATAAACCTGTGAGGGTGTGGGTAAGCTATCCGGTGAGGTTTATTCTTAAAGATGCCCAATAGGGGATGGAATATAACAGATATCTTCCGGAAAAGGCAGTGGTGATCACCCTGCCTTTTTCTTTATGAAAAAACTGAAACTTTAGTGTATTCTTGACGTTTAACATAAGTAAGCATTTTTTTGATCATAAATTGCGGAGGTTCCAGATGGCGGAAGAAAATGTTGTCGCCGATGCCGTACAGCCCAATGAAACAAAACCGATGACCGCGTGGCAAAAAGTCTGGGGGATCTTTTTTGATCCCAGAAAGTCTTTTTCTTCTCTATCAGAAAGGCCTACTTGGATTCTTCCTGTGATAGTGCTGATCATCATTGCGATGATCTCCAGCGTTCTTGTCGCGCCCTTTCGCATACAAGAGACTATTGAGAAGATCGATCAAAACCCTCAGTTGACCGCCGAACAGAAGGAACAGATTATCGAGGATATACAGGAACGGCAGGCCAAACCGTGGATGAAGCTGATCAGCTACGGTATTGGTCCTATCATTGCGATTTTTTTCATCGTTTTTATTGTGAGCGCTGCATTGTATTTCGGCGGCAATGTGCTTCTGGGAGGAGATGCCGGCTTTAAACAGGTCCTTTCCGTTTACAGCTGGTCTAGCCTGGTGTCCATCCCGGCCATTATCGTGAAAACGCCCTTGATGTTGATAAAAAACAGCGTCCACGTTCATACCAGCCTGGCCGCCATCATGCCCTCAGGCAGCGACGAAAGCGTCATTTTCAAGATACTGACGCATACCGATATCTTCACCATCTGGGAGATCTGTTTGATCTCCATTGGATTGGCCGTTGTCTATAGATTTTCCACTAAGAGATCAGCGTGGTTGGTCATCTTTTTGTATCTAATTTATGTTATGGGAAGCGTGGGATTCGGCCTGTTGACCAAAGGCCGTTTCATGATGGGATGATGTCGCAATAGAAGGGGATAAACCATTGGTGTCAGGATTCAATGTTCGCTCGTCTAATATCTTGAGGATGGTGATGTGATGAAGGTGAAAACCGGTTTGATGCCCGGATTTGTAGTAGTTATTTTATTTCTGGCCTTGGCCTGGGTTTCGTTGCCGGCAGAGGAAAATTCCTCCTCCGCCGTTCGGACGCTGACCCTGGAAGAGTGTATCTCCATCGCTCTGGAACACAACGCCGATGCCGTGATCGCTCTCAAATCTATGAAGTCAGCGAAGGCGGAAGTGCTGGGGGCGGTGGCTAATTTCATCCCGCACTTGAGCTCCACTTCATCTTATTCACGGGATCTCAACACTGGCGTTTTATCTCCGCACTTATATAGGACATCACTTAGCCTCAGCCAATCCCTGTTCAATGGTGGATACAATCTGGCCTACCTCTCTCACGCTCGTGCGGGTAAGCAAGGGGCAGAGGAAAGCTACGAGAACACCATGCAGCTAATAGCTTTGGATGTCAAAATACGCTATTTCAGTCTGCTCAAGAACGACAGGTTATTGCGCGTGGCCGAGGAGCTGGTGCGCAGCTCGGAGGAGCGGGTGAAAAGGGAGGAGAGCCTTTACGAGATTGGGGCCACGGCCAAGGTAAATCTGCTAAGGGCCAAGGTCAAGTTGGGCGAAGACCGGCTTTACTTGATCTCCGGGCGCAACGATCTCAGCTTGGCCCGGGCCAATTTGAATGACATTCTGGGTTGGCATCTGGACACCCTGGTGGAGGTGGTGGATAACCTCACCGTGGAAAGAGTCTCTTTTAACCTGCCGGTCTTGACCGAGCAAGCCGTCTCGCGACATCCCTCGGTAAGGATGGCCAGGACTCAGGTGCAGCAGGCCAAAGCCTCATTGGGAATGGCCAAGAGTGGCCGCTTGCCCAGTCTCTCGGCCAGCGGTGATTATTCATGGTCTGACATCGATCTGCCCGAGGATATGACCGACTGGAAAGATCACGATTCATGGAGCGTGGGTCTGTCCCTGAGAGTGCCCATTTTCGACGGTTTCGCCACCAAATCCAACATTCGCCAGGCCAAGCTCAATCTGGCTATAGCCGAGGAGAATTTGAAACAGGCCAAACGGGAGATTATCCTGGCTGTTAAGCAGGCCTTTTTGAGTGTGACCGAGGCCGAGGAGCGCATCCAGGTGGCTGAGGAAAGCTTGGTTTTGGCCGAGGAAGAGGCGCGTTTGGCCAAGGAGCGATATCGGCTGGGAGCCAGCTTTATGCTGGAGCTTATCGACTCCCAGGTGGCTTTTTCCACCGCTCAGTTGAATCATATCTCCGCCCTGTATGACTACAATCTTGCCGTGGCGCAACTGGAGCAGGCCGTTGGCAAGCCCGTTGCTCCATGATACGGATCAGAGTTAGATTGCTTTGTATCCGCCAGTGAGGAGGTTTTGTGAATGGCCAAAAAAAAGAAACTGTTCATCGGGCTGGCCATAGGTCTCTTGGTGGTCGTCATCATCGTGCTCAATTTGGTGAAGAGCTCCGAGAAGGCCGTTGAGGTCCAGGCAGAAGAGGTCCAGACAGGAAAGATCACTTCCACCATCTCCGCGGCAGGCAGAGTGCAGCCCGAGACAGAGGTGGATATTAGCGCCAATGTCAGCGGGAAGATCGTCCAAATGGGCGTGAAAGAGGGGCAGATGGTGGAGAGGGGACAGTTTTTAGTTCAATTGGACCGGAACCGCTACCAGGCTATGGTGGATCAAGCTAAAGCCCAGCTAGCCTCGGCAGAGGCCCGCTTGGTGGAGGTAGAGGCTGAGTTTCGAAGAGTGAAAGAACTGTACGATGCCCAACTTACCTCTGATGCAGATTTAGAGGCGGCCAAGGCTCGTCGAGATGTGGGCAAGGCCAATTACAGCGCTGCCAAAGCATACCTGGATAAGGTGCAGGATGATCTCTCCAAAACCACCATTCTCTCGCCAATGACAGGGACCATCTCCCAGCTTAACTCAGAGGTAGGTGAGGTGGTCTTGGGGACGGAGCAATTCTCCGGAACGGTGATAATGACCGTCGCCGACCTCTCCCGCATGGAGGTGGAGGCGGATGTGGATGAGACGGACATCGTTGATGTGTGCATCGGCCAGTCGGCCGAGATCGAGGTGGATGCCCTGCCGGACACGACACTGCAGGGAGAGGTAACGGAAATCGCCAACACCGCCTTCACCCTCGGCCGAGGCACTCAGGAGGAGGTGACCAACTTCAAAGTGAAGGTGGCTGTTCTGGATGACGTTTCCAGTTTAAAGCCGGGGATGTCGGCCACCGTGGACATAAAGACCGCTTTTCGCGAGGATGTTCTGCACGTGCCCATCCAGTGTGTGGTCATGCGAGCTCCTAAATCTGAGGAACAGGAGGAAGGAGAGGAAGGCGAAGAGGCCGAAGGAGAGAGGGAAAAGGAAGCAAAAGAGTCAGGACCGCGGAGGGAGGGATCTACCACTAACGGGACCGGCTCGGAGGGTCAACGAAAGAAAGAGAAAGAACTCATCGAGGTAATTTTTATAGTTGAGGACGAGACAGCTAAGATGGTGCCGATTAAGAGAGGCATCAGCAGCGATACCGATACTGAGATTCTCTCGGGCCTGGAGGGTGATGAGCTGGTCATTACCGGAAGTTACCGGGCTTTGAGGGATTTGCGGGATGGTCAAAAGGTCAAGGTCAAGGAACCCACTGAGAAACAAGCCGCAGATACAGATGAGGACTGATGGGATGACGATGTTAATTGAGATCGAGAACATCACCAAGATCTACCACGTAGGTACCGTGGCAGTGCCCGCCTTACAGAATATTAATCTGCAGATCGAGTCCAATGAGTATCTCTCCATCATGGGTCCCTCCGGCTCCGGAAAATCCACCCTGATGAATATCCTCGGGTGTTTGGATACTCCCACCGGGGGTACTTACAACTTCAAAGGCAGGGAGATCGCCGGCCTGGACGATAACCAATTGGCTGAGATTCGCAATCGCGAAATTGGATTTGTGTTTCAGACCTTCAACTTGCTCCCCCGGGCCACCGCTCTTCACAACGTCGAGTTGCCCCTTATTTACAATGGCACTCCCGCCAGAGAGCGTCGAAAAACCGCCAGAGAGGCCCTCGAAGCCGTCGGTCTATCCGACCGGGCGCATCATCGCCCCAATGAGCTCTCCGGCGGTCAGCGTCAGCGAGTGGCCATCGCTCGGGCACTGGTGAATCAACCCTCTGTTATCCTGGCAGATGAACCCACCGGGAATCTGGATAGCAAGACCGGTGAGGAGATCATGCAGGTCTTCGAGCAGATCCACCAGGCTGGCAACACCATCATCTTGGTAACCCACGAGGAGTACATCGCCCAACACACACAGCGCAGCATTCGCCTGCTGGACGGAAAAGTGGCCTCGGATGAGATCCGCTCAGAGTGTTGATCTTGAAAGTACTTATCAAATCCGCAGGGGTCCGGTGGCCAGCCTTCTTGGCGCCGCTGGTTTCTCCAGAATTTTTAACGAAGCTCAACTCCCCACAATAAGATGAATCTAAGAGAGATTGCTGAGAGCGTCCGCATCGCCATGGGTGCCCTCTGGACGCATAAGATTCGAGCTGCTCTGACCACTTTGGGCATTCTCATAGGGGTTGCTACGGTCATCGGCCTTATTTCCCTGACCCAGGGTTTGAACCGAAGTTTCACCGGACAGGTGGCTAGCCTGGGTTCCAATGTCCTCTATGTGGAAAAATTCCCCTGGTTTTCCAATGAGGATTGGTATAAATATAGGAATCGGAAAGACATCACCCGCCAGCAGGCTGAAACACTGGCCGGTATGGTGACTACTGCGGAGCATGTGGCCCCTGTTGTATACACCCGACGTCCGCTGAAGTACCAAGATGCTCGGGCCGAGGCTATCCTGATCAGAGGAACCACGCCAGAATATCAGGAAGTATCCGATGTTTCCATCGAATATGGCCGGTTTTTTTCCCAGGTGGACGGCCAACGGCGTAATCAGGTCTGCGTGTTGGGGATAGCAGTGGTGGAGGCACTCTTTAAGGACGTAGATCCCCTGCACAAGAAAGTGCGCATCGGCCCATATAAGTTCCTGGTTGTGGGGGTGAAAGAGAAGAAAGGGAACATGTTGGGTTTTAACCAGGACGAGGATGTCATCATCCCCATTCGCGTTTTCGAAAAGCTGTTCGGTACCTCCAGATCGCTGGATATCATCGTAGAGGCGATCAATGCAGAGACAATAGAGGAGACACGCGAAGAGGTTCGCTGGGCCATGAGGCTGGTTCGAAAAGTGCCTCCCGGGGAACCCGACGATTTCTCCATCAATCAACAGGATATGCTCACCGATATGTACCAGAAAGTAACTGGCACCATCTATCTGGTGATGATCGGCATCGGCACCATCTCCCTGTTGGTGGGTGGTATCGGGATCATGAACATCATGCTGGTTTCGGTAACCGAGAGGACCCGGGAGATCGGCATTCGAAAAGCCCTGGGTGCACGGTGCCGGAATATTCTCTGGCAGTTTCTGGTGGAAGCTGTGACCCTGAGCAGTTTGGGCGGCGTAATTGGTATTCTCATCGGGTTTGGCTTGGGGAAACTGATTGCTGCCGTTTCTCCACTTCCCGCCGCGGTTTCTATGTGGTCTGTATTCCTGGGATTAGGATTTTCATCGGCCGTGGGGATTTTCTTTGGCCTTTTTCCGGCAGCTAAGGCATCTCGATTAGATCCTATTGAGGCTCTGCGGTACGAGTAAGAGAGGAACAAGAATGGAGGTCAAAGAGAGCATTCAGATGGCCCTGGGGTCTCTCAAAACGCACAAGTTGCGTTCTGTGCTGACCACCCTGGGGATCATCGTCGGTGTGACTACGGTGATTGGGATGCTGTCTCTTACACAAGGGCTTAAAAGAAGCATTGAGGATCAGGTACGATCCTTGGGGGCAAACACTTTTACCGTCCGCAAATTTCCGGCAATTATCACTTCCGGCAAGCAGTGGCGTAAATATGCGCGCCGCAAGAATCTGACTTATGAGGATGCCCTGGCCATCGAAGAGCTATGCCCGTCCGTGCAGACTGTGGCCCCCGATATCAACCTCTATCCCGGGGAGACAATACGGTACAGGGGCGAATCCACCGATCGGGTGCCCA
>CBDUWG010000049.1:0-8760 GCA_965370845.1 uncultured bacterium | reverse complement strand
CCAATCTTCCGAGAGGTCATCGCCCAGGAGGTTTCCAAGGATTGGGGAATTAAGATTACCCCGGAACAAGTGGTAGGTACTCCCGGAGCAAAACCCATTATGTTCTTCGCCATCATGGCTCTGATCGACAGCGGCGCTGAGGTAATATATCCTAACCCGGGATTTCCAATCTACGAATCGGTGATTGAATTCGTCGGTGCAAAGGCAGTGCCCATAATTCTCCGCGAGGAAAACGATTTCGAGATGGATGTCGATGAATTGCGGGAAAAGATAACGCCACAGACAAAGATGCTGATCATAAACTCGCCTCAGAACCCCACCGGTGGTGTGTTGAGCAAAGAGAACTTGGAAGCCATCGCCGAGATTATCAAGGGTAAGGATATTATGGTGCTTACAGATGAGGTCTACCATCGAATGCTCTATGAGGGAGAGCATCACAGTATAGCATCTTTGCCAGGTATGATGGATCAAACCATCCTGCTGAACGGTTTCTCTAAAACATATGCCATGACCGGCTGGAGATTGGGATATGGAGTGATGAGAGAGGATCTGGCTCAGCAGATTGCCAAGCTGATGACCAACAGCAACTCCTGCACCTGTAGCTTTATTCAGATGGCTGGCCTTGAGGCGCTTCAGGGTCCTCAGGATGAGGCAATTGCCATGGTGGCGGAGTTTAATCGGCGCCGGGAGATAATCGTCGAGGGGCTGAACGAGATTGATGGCATTTCCTGCAAGAATCCGAAGGGGGCTTTCTACGTTTTTCCCAATGTCAAGGAGATTGGCTGGAATTGCAAGAAACTAGCCGACTACCTTTTGGAGAAAGCCGGTGTGGCCGTCTTGGCTGGGACTTCCTTTGGCAAATATGGCGATGGCTATTTGCGGCTTTCCTATGCCAATTCTGTGGAGAACATCCATGAAGCCATAAGGCGTATGCGCGAAGCCATTGAAGCAATATGATCTGGAACTGCCAGAGAAGAAGCTAACCAGCTAAAGAGCGGTTCTTAAGGCCGCTCTTTTGTCTATATCAGTTACAATATTGGGTGGCGGAAGAAAGGTTGTGAAGAGCTCGATGAATGCAAACGCGGACTTTTCCGCCGATGAGTTTGTCATTGTGGCGAGAAGAGGAAAAAGTCAGGAATACTTTTACACTAACAAAGTAGCGGCACATTTCAGTGGGGAGAGCGGGGATCGTCCCAGCCGAAGCTACCACGGTCTGTGCGTGAATACATACAAGGTTCTGGAAGATTGGCAATTTCAGTTAGACGGTGTACAGATAAATCGGAAGAAAGCGTCGCAAGTATTAATTTATCCCCACCGGCTGGTAAGGATCTTTGAGCATCCTCCTCTACGAGAGCAGATATGTCTTCTGGACAAACAGGATGTACTGCTGGTAGAACTGGTGACGGGGAAACAAGCCGAAGGTGTCCTCTGGCCTCTAGTGGACATACGCCCCGCTCGCCAGGCCAAGAAACCGGTCTATCGAGTTGTCTGGCGATCAAGAGACAACCTTCTGTTGATTATGGGAGAAAAGCGGGGGAGAGATTCTTCTGGCTATCCCGTCTGCTTGGGCGTGACGAGCAACGTGCCCATGAAATTCTTGCCCGAGAATAAATATTTTTCCACCATTTACACTCGAGGAAAGCAGCGAGGCGTTATGGGAAGCGGTACACCTTTCGAGCCGGGTGCCTTGCGATTCAGGCCAAAGAGAGGAAGGGCACGTTTCTTTTTCGTTGCCGGCCGAACTCAGCAGGAGGTGATTATTTCAGCACGTCATGTTTCAGCCTATGGAACCAAGCTGATTCGTCAGAAAAGAAAACGACTGGAGAGGTCATTATCCTTTTGTTCTGTGAGATGCGATGACATTGGGTTAAACTCCGCCCTGGCCTGGGCTCGGGTATCAATGGATGCTCTGATCATGAACCAAAAGGGCCCCGGGATTTACGCTGGGTTGCCCTGGTTCGCAAATTACTGGGGCAGAGACACATGTATTTCCCTTCCCGGAGCCGCCTTGGTCAATGGACAATTTGCTCTGGCAAAGAAGATCTTAGTAGCCCTGGCTAGTTACCAGGATCGTATGGCCGGGTCTGAGACTTTCGGGAGAATTCCAAATCTGCTTGAGCCTGGCAAGAAACTTTATAACACCGCAGATGGGACCCTTTGGTTTGTTCGGCAAATAGAGGAGTACGCTCGTTACTCCGGCGATGTCAAAACGGTGCAGTCTCTTTTCCCAGCCGTAAAAAGGGCCATACAGGGGGAAATATATCACAGAACCGACGAGAGCGGCCTCGTCGTGCATGGAGCAGCTGAAACGTGGATGGACGCAGGGGGAGATGACAGGCCTCTGTCGCCCAGGGATAACAGAGCAGTGGAAATTCAGGTCCTGTGGCAAACAGCTCTCCTTTCCGGAGCGAGGATGGCTTTTCTGGCGGGACAGAGATCTCTATCGGCCGAATGGACTGATCTTGCCGGAAGAGTGAACGAGGTTTTTCTGAGGAAGTTCTGGGACTCGGCTGGACAAGGGCTTTACGATCATCTAAACCCAGATGACACTCCGGACGCACAGATTCGCCCTAATCAGATCTTCGCCCTGACCGTGCCCTTTCATGCTCTTCTCTCGAGTGAACAAGAGAGAGCTGTCCTGGATCAGATGATGCGCAAGTTGGTCTATTCACACGGAGTGGGCTCACTTGTCCCGGAGGATTCTCAATTCCGTCCTCGTCACCTGGGGCATGACCAGTATCATTTTGACGAGGCGTATCACAATGGGGATGTCTGGCTCTGGCTCGCCGGGCCGCTGATAACAGCACTTGTCAGTCACGGTAGAAAAGAGACGGCCCATGCTGTTACACAAGTGCTCACCGATCAGATTCTAAACAGAGGTGCCGTGGGCACTCTGGGAGAACTTTTTAACGCCGCGCCCACGGAAATAAATGATAACGAGGCGGGAACCTTCACCCAGGCTTGGAGCTTGGCGGAGTACATCCGGGTCATTTTTCAGGATTATCTTGGAGTACGGCCCGACGCTATAAAAAAAGAGGTGATAATCGAACCGGCAGTGCCCGCTCAGTGGGGAGATGTTAATTTTCAGTTCGCTTTATCAAGAGGCTTTGTAAAAGCTAAATTTTTATTTTCTGGAGACGAGCAAACATATCTTTTTTTGCCTAAAGAACTTCCGCAACCATTTCGTCTCCATCTGCGGATCCGCCTGCCCGGGAGAAAGTTGCTTAGTATTATTCGGTATTTGAGGGATGGCCGAATGGAGGAAATTCGTGTTTTTCCTCATAATGGTACTTGGCGTGTATTGGCAAATGGAAAGACAATCAGGTGTCATTTTCAGCGAACCGAATTCGATATAAGTCAGAGGAATAAGATAGCATTTAGGAAATCTCCGGCCACAGGCTGAGAAGTAACGCGGCCAATTTATCGCAAGACAAAAGAACTTCAGGTGAATGTATAGCTGAGGCGTTTTAGTTCTGAGAATTATTATCGTCATTTTCATGTTCAGCGATATTTGTTACTTCAAGGAGTACTGGTTTTCTTTAGCGTTGAGGGGTGATGTCCATGAAATATCACATATCCCGTAGTAAGGCAGCCGTTATCTGTCTGGTGATAGGCGAGTTGTTGTTGGCTATACTCGGCTGCGCGCCAAAGGTCCAGGTGGTTCCTCCTCCAGAACCTATGTATGGGCCAACCATTCGCTTGGGCATCGTCCAGAACGCGGATCAAATCTCCTTCAGTTGCCCCGGTGGATTTAAGGTGGTGGATGACTCGAGCAAAATCATTTTCAGTTCGGGCTCCGGAGGACTTGATTGGAAGGTGAGGGTCAAATTCGGTCAACCTGCCTCTGAGATTTACCGAATCGTTCTCTATGAGGAAAAGGAGATGGTCAGGGCAATGCAACGCGAAGATGATCTGAGAAACTTGGGTTTCCAACCAAAGATCTTAGAGGTGGGCAGAGAATTGTGGCTGGGGACTCGCCTGATCAACGACAATCGCAAATACTGGGTAACCGTCGGACCATATGCCACCGAAGAGGAAGCTTATTCGAAGAAGGAAAAGATGACTTCCGGGACCATGCATCTGGTAATTCCGGAAATCTTATCCCCACCCCTGGGTGTGCTGGATTTGGTAAGTCCCTTTGGTCGTGTTGTTCTCTCATCAGGTGAACCATTCTCGTTGGTGCCATCTGCCCTCCGTGAAGGGCAATTCACCCTTTACGGAGTGCCCGTGGGCCAGGGTTTCTCCTGGGCACGCCAGGAGGATCGATCCTATCGAGGAAAGATGGAATTTCGAATTGGAAACGATGGAAAATTATTGGCCATTAACGAAATAAGCATGGAAAACTATCTCAAAGGCGTGCTTCCCTCGGAGATGAGTCCAGGTTTCCCTATGCAGGCCCTTCGAGCTCAGGCCATAACGGCTCGTAGCCATGCAATTGCCAAATTGGGTTTTAGACACCGTCTTGATCCTTTCGACCTTTGCGCGGGTGTACATTGTCAAGCTTATAGCGGTACCGGAAAGGAACATCCCACTACCAGCCAGGCCGTGGATGAAACCCGAGGTCAGGTGCTGGTCTATGGGGGAGAGGTTTGTGATGCCGTGTACAGCGCGATCTGCGGGGGATATACGGAGAACTCATCTAATGTATGGAGTGGTCCTCCCGTTGCCTATCTGACAGGAATACCCGACGCGTCCAACGAAGAGTCAACCGGCCTTCCGGTATCCTTAGAATCAGAGGAGGAGGTGCGAGCATGGGTGCTCGATGAACCTCCGGTATTCTGCAACCACTTATGTGAAGATGCCTCTGTCTCCGTGCTTTATGCACAGAAGTATTTCCGGTGGGATGTGAAATATTCCGCCAAGGAACTGGAGAAGATTGTGGTTCAGAAAACGGGACAGCAGATTGGGAATTTGCTGGATATCATTGCGCTGCGCAGGGGCCGATCAGGAAGACTTATGCAAATCCGTATTGACGGAGATGCCGTTGAAACAACGGTGCAGGGAGAATTGAAAATACGGCGAGCTCTCTCTCCAAATTACCTCCCCAGCGCTTGTTTTGTGGTGGATAAGGAGATAGGATCCGATGGGTTGCCAGATTCCTTTATATTCCATGGTGCTGGTTGGGGCCATGGAGTAGGCATGTGCCAGGTAGGGGCAGCTGGAATGGCCATAGAGGGTTTTGATCACAGAGAGATTCTCCTGCATTATTACCAGGGCGCTGAGGTGATACAAATATACGAGGCTTTCTTCTGAGAGAAGCGAACCGGCGAATGATTTTCTATTGACAAAACACTCCCTGTTGACTAATTTATTAAAAAATGCTTTATCTGCTACGTTAACTTAAATTTTACATTGGGGGAAAATATGGCCAAACGTCAAAGTTTCGCCGATAAGTCCGCTCACGCTCAATCAAAGAATCAAGGAACCTGCCCTGTATGCGGAGCGGCCATACGGAGTGTTAGATTGGTTATCTCTGAGGCGTCATCTAAAAACGCCTGCAAATTCAACCAAAAGATGGTCAATGTCTGCAAATGTAACGAAAAGGAGATTTACGGATAGCACACAGTAAGCTGGAAATGGAGCAGCAGTTCCGCTATGTCTTGCCCCTGGTTGTTAAGCCCAATCAATATTTGGGCAACGAGTTAAACGTTTTCTCTAAAAATCACTCTGAAGTGGATCTCCGGGTTGTGCTGGCCTATCCCGATAGCTATACTATCGGTATGTCGCACATAGGTCTAAAAATTCTTTATCACATCCTGAACAGAAGAGAGAACGTTCTCGCCGAGCGGGCTTACGCGCCATGGCTGGATATGGAGAGTCAGATGCGAAAGAGGGGAATCCCCCTCTTTTCGTTAGAATCCCACACCCCACTGGGTGAGTTTGATGTGTTGGGATTTACTCTTCAGTATGAGCTGAATTTCACCAATCTGCTCAACATGATAAATTTGGCTCAGATTCCCCTGCGCAGTGAGGAAAGAGATCAGACCCATCCGCTGATCATTGCGGGTGGGACATGCGCTTCTAATCCCGAGCCCTTGGCTGAGTTCGTGGATGCTTTTGTAATCGGCGACGGGGAGGAGATTGTGGAGGAGCTCGCCGATCTGCTCATTCAGGGGAAAAAGGAGGGCTGGGACCGTCCTGAAACGTTGATACGGCTGGCGGGGCTTGAAGGGATTTATATTCCATCGCTCTATCGTGCTGAATATGATCGGGAAGGTAGATTTCAGGCTCTAATTGCGCTTCACAAATCGGCTCCTAATACTATAAGGTCCAGGGTTATCCAACGGCTGGATCCCAGGAATTATCCCTCTCATCCTCTGGTTCCATTGACTGAAATTGCTCATGATAGGCTTAGCATTGAGATTATGCGGGGTTGCAGCAGAGGATGCCGATACTGTCAAGCAGGTATGGTCTACCGTCCAACCAGAGAGAAATCGCCAGAGGATGTGCTGGATGAAATAATATCCGGCATCACCAACAGTGGTTGGAGTGAGATTTCCCTGGTGTCTCTTTCCAGCTCTGACTATAGCTGTTTGCTGCCTCTGATTTATGAGATAAACTTGCTGATGACCGACAAAAAAGTGGCTCTTTCCTTGCCCTCAATGCGTCCGGATACTTTTTCCGAGGAGCTGGCAAGATCCATAATGGATGTGCACAGGACCGGTCTCACATTCGCCCCGGAGGCGGGGACCCAACGACTGCGCAGGGTCATCAACAAGAGCTTTCGTAAAGAGGACATTCTGGAGACGATGCGAATTGCTTTCAAATATGGATGGGAATCGGCTAAGCTGTACTTTATGATCGGTCTGCCAACGGAAACCTGGGCAGATATGGAAGGTATTGTGGAGCTGGGACATGAAGTTTACCATCTCAGCCGGAAAAAAGGCAGGAAAGATCTAAACCTGAGCATATCGCCGTTTACGCCGAAACCCCATACGCCCTTTCAGTGGGAGAGGCAAGATTCCGTCGAGGAGTTGGCAAAAAAGTCCCGTTATTTAAAATCCCACCTGACCCTCAGGGGAATGCGGGTAAAGTGGAGGGATCCGCATGTGTCATTTCTGGAGGGTGTTTTTGCCCGGGGTGATCGTCAACTGAGCAAGGTGCTGTTTCTGGCTTGGCAGACTGGATGTACATTCGATGGCTGGACTGAGCGATTCAAGTTCTCTCGTTGGGTTGCTGCTTTTTCCCAATCGGGCATCGACCCGCGGCGCTATGTGGACCAATGGCCGCTGGATGGTCCCCTGCCGTGGGAGCATATCAATTATGGTGTACGACGGCAATATCTGGAAAAGGAAAGGCGAAAAGCTCTGCTAGGTCAGTTGACCGGAGACTGCCGTACTGAACGCTGTAATGCATGTGGTGTGCACCCAGAGGGAAGGAAAGAAAAATATGTTCCTGAACAAGATCAAGTTTTACAGGTGAAAGATAAGCCAGCCTATGGCCGTGATAGAAAACAACGATCGCAGAATCGGCTTCAGATAGCTGGGTCCAGGATGCGCATCCATTATGTCAAGAAAGCCCCTCTTCAGTATCTCTCTCATCTAGATCTGATTCGACTGTTCGAGAGAACAATACGACGAGCTGATTTGCCCATCGCTTATACAGAGGGTTTTCACCCGCATCCTAAAATCGCTTTCGGACCACCTCTTCCACTGGGGATGACCAGCAGGGCAGAGTATCTGGACATTCAATTTGACAATCCGAATGTGGGAGATATGGCTTCCAGGTTGCGTTCCCATTTACCTCCGGGTATCGAGGTTAAGACCACTAAAGTGCTTTTCAGAAAAACAAAGGCCCTGACAGCAGCTATCAACGTGGCCGAGTATCGAGCTAAACTTAGTGGATTTCATATTTCTGAGAATTTTCCAGGGGTTTTAAATAATTTGATGACATTAGATCATTTGGTCGTAAAGAGAGTAACTCCTAAAGGGACAAAGAAGGTGGACATCCGCAAGCATATTCTTGATATTCGACTAGATGGCTCAAAAGGAAGGGAATTTCTGAGCATGCGCTTGCGGATTGGAGAAACTGGCCATGTGCGACCACAAGAAGTTCTGGATGCCGTTTTGGATCTCTCCGACGAGGAGCTCAAGACAGTTCCCATCCACAGGATGAGCTTGCTTATAGAAAAAGATGGACAGGCAATCTCCCCGATGGACGATGTTTGAAGTCAAATTTCGTAGTTATTCCAGAGAGAGAAGTTGAAATGCGCAAAGAGATCGTTATCAACGTAGCAAGAAACGAGACGCGAATCGCTATCTTGGAAGAGGACCGTTTGGTAGAGCTGTGGGTAGAACGGCCGGAGAAGGAGCGCATGGTAGGGAACATCTTCAAGGGATTGATCACTTCTGTTCTACCAGGTATGCAGGCGGCTTTTGTGGATATAGGTCTTCCAAAAAGGGCTTTTCTTCATGTCTCAGACGTGACCAATTCTTCTGTTGAGTTCAGCAGTATATTGGATATGCCCGATGAGGAGGATTTTGGGAGAAAGTCTCGAGGACGGGGTGTTCCTATACAAAATCTACTGCAAAAAGGCCAGGAGGTATTGGTTCAGGTAGTCAAGGAGCCTATCGGAACCAAAGGACCACGGGTAACGTCGCAGATCTCGCTTCCGGGGAGGTTTCTGGTTCTGATCCCCAATGAGAAGCGCGTGGGTATTTCTCGAAAGATCGAGACCTGGTCGGAGAGGAAGCGGCTGAAAAAGCTGGTGGCTGATGTGAAACCCGATGGGTTTGGTCTTATTGTGAGAACCATTGGCAA
>CBDUWG010000048.1:0-8795 GCA_965370845.1 uncultured bacterium | reverse complement strand
TCCCCACCCACACCCCGGACCCTACCCGCTCCTCCACCTCACATCGCAGTCTTCCCTCACCGAAAAGAAATATAGCTCCCGGCTTGGCCTTTCGGGAAGGTCTCACCAGAAATTGCCAGCGCCCATGCCCCAGATCCCTGACCAACAGGAGTTCAATTTTCCCCCCGCTTTTTTCCCTTACCCCTAGAAGTCGAGCCGGCAAAACCCTGGTCTCGTTCAAAACCAGACAGTCACCACGACGAAGATATTCGGGGAAATCTCCAAATCGCTTGTGTTCTATCCGTGATGTATGGCGATGGAGAACTAACAACCGAGACAGACCACGCTCCCGCGGTGGAAACTGCGCGATGAGTTCTTCTGGAAGGTCATAGTCGAAATCTGAAAGTCGCATCTACTTCTTTATAAAAAATATTTGACGGAATGGTGAGATTTTGCTGAATAACAGTCCGCTTGTCTATGGAAAGCAAACGGAAGAGCTCCGATTCTGGATGCAACATCTCCTGGAATCTCACCGCAAAAGCCAACTTTTCCCTAAACATGAAAAATCCGCTGGTCAGCAAAAGAACAACACCAAAAAGGTAATCAGTTTTCCAAAAGAACAGATGTCCATTGGTAACCGGATTTTTTCTTTTCCTAAAACCGGCAAGATCTATCCCCATAGGGATTCAAGGAGTCAAAGCCCGCTGTACCCTCCTGATCACCGGGGGAAGAAAAGCCAACTGTATTATCATACCCGGCCATCCCACAGCCAGTGCCGCCGCTACCACTAATAGAGTCCGACCTGTAAAACCCAGGACCGGCGCGATGAGAACGGCCATGAGACACCAGACCACCCTCCCGGCGATCATGGCCCCGATGAGGGAAATCCACAGGTTACGACTACTGATTTTGTATATATATCCAGAGATGGCCCCGTAGGTGGCCAATTCCGGCGTCATCATTACGGCGTAGGCGGGGGTGGGCATGCCGGTCAGCAAAGAGCTTAATCCGGGTGACAGAGCTCCCACCAATAAACCAGCCCAGGGTCCTAAAACAAAACCAGCAAGGAAGACTGGGATGTGCATGGGCAAAAAGATGCGCCCGGCGATGCCAAATTGGTGAAACACCACCGGAAACAAGACTCCAACTGCCAGCAACAGACCCGTCAAACTGATGAAACGGGCGTTCATATCCCTCCTTTTCCGGAACCGTTCATTCCTCCCCCGGCAGGTTCAACAGTTCAAATGTCTCCAATGCCCAAAATCTCAGAGCCATTTCTTCCAGCTTATCGGTGCCCTCTGCATCCCGTATTTTCTCTTGAATAGCCGGTTTCAAAGAGATTTCCAGCTCACGATTCCCCCGCACTGCTTTGACCCTCACCTGCCCACCTTCCCGAATAACGATACCGCCGTTGCCCACGGTACACGGAGTGGCAAGTTGTAAACCGTCTACCACGCAGGAAAGGGGCGGCTTTGTACCGGTGAAGGAGGTGATGGTGATGGAGAAGGGCTCCTGGCCGAGACGGCTGATTATGGCCTGGCCCATCTTAAGACCAACCACCAAATACGGACCCAGATGAGAGTGAAACTCCCTCGCTCTCTCCAACTCGGCGGGCAGAGAAACCATGAGACATCCTCGCTGCACGGCTCAGAACAACCGCTTTTGAAAGTCCTCTTCCCCCGGGAGACTCAGATGTCGACGAGCTCTATCGGTGACAATCCGTCCCCGGGGAGTACGCTGAATAAGTCCCTCCTGCACGAGAAAGGGCTCGTAAACCTCTTCGATAGTGTCCTTTTCCTCCCCCACAGCCACGGCCAGAGTGTTCAGGCCCACGGGCCCGCCGGCGAATTTCTCGTGGATGGTCATTATAATCCGCTTGTCCATCTCATCAAGTCCCAACTCATCCACCTCCAACATCTCCAGGGCCATTGCTGCGATCTGCCTGGTGATTTTTCCATCGGCCTTGATCTGAGCATAATCCCGAATTCGACGCAGGAGCCGGTTTGCCACTCTTGGCGTTCCCCTGGATCGTTTGGCAATTTCCATAGCCCCTTTCGAATCGATCTCCACATCCAATATGCGGGCCGACCTGATCACTATCTGATGGATCTCCTCGGATCGGTAGTAGTCCAAGCGAGCGATAACCCCGAAGCGCGACCGCAGCGGAGAGGTCAACAGACCGGCCCGGGTAGTGGCTCCGACAAGGGTGAAGTGCTTCAGATGCAAATCCACTGTTCTCGCCCCCACGCCCCGATCCAGAATAGCGTGGCAGATCCCGTCTTCCATCGCTGAATACAGGGATTCCTCTATGGCGGGGTTCAGCCGGTGGATTTCATCGATGAAAAAGACCTCGCCCTCTCGTAATTTGCTCAGAATCCCAGCCAGATCAAATGGTTTTTGCAGCGTCGGGCCGGAGGTGGTGCGCAAATTTGCTCCCAGCTCACTGGCGATGATGTTGGCCAGCGTGGTTTTACCCAAACCCGGAGGGCCGGAGAACAAGACATGGTCCAGGGATTCTTTCCTCTGCTGGGCGGCTCTCACAAAGACCTGCAGGTTCTCCTTGACCTTTTCCTGTCCCACAAAATCCTCAAATCGGGTGGGACGCAAACTTCGATCAAGCTCAAATTCTCCCTCGAGAGGATATGGCGCGGTTATCTTTTCTTCCATTTTTACAACACCTGATATGCGTTAACCTTAGAACAACAGTTGAGAAGCATCAAGAGTGCTGAAGTGCTTTAAGGATAAATTCCTCCAGGGTGAGCTCCTCCGGATTCTCTTGCCTGACCAGCCGAACGAGTTTTTGTGCTTCCCGATTTCTACAGCCCAGGGAAATTAAGGCTTTCACGGCATCTCTTTCCAGAACCGACAAAACCTCGCCGGGAATTTCGTCAGCAACACCGGCGCCAAGCTCCTTGTCGCTGAACTTCTCCCGCAAGTCCACCAGCAATCGCTGAGCCGTCTTCTTGCCCACCCCTGGTATAGCGGTTAAGGGCTGCAAGTTGCTCTCGGCCATACATCCCTTGAACCGCTCGACGGAAATCCCCGAGAGGACGCTCTGGGCCAGCCGGGGTCCCACTCCGGAGACGGAGATGAGCATCCGAAAAAGCTCCCGCTCCTCCTTGGTGGAGAAACCATAGAGCTGAAGGGCATCTTCGCGGACGTGCAGGTGGGTAAAAACCTTAACCCCCTCCTCGGAAAGGGGAAACTTCTTGTAGCTGGACAGAGGGATCTTGACGAAATAGCCTATATCGTTGTTCTCAACAACGATATAAGTCGGGTTTTCCTCGACTAGTTTGCCTTTCAGATAGGCGATCATCCTGCACCTGATTCACTATAAATTTGGGGGATTATGAGATGGATGGCGTTATTCTTTGGGGATACTCAGCCTGTTGGCATGACAAAGGGCAACGGCCAGGGCATCGGAGGCATCCACAGCAATGGAGGCTCCCTCTATCTTGAGAAGTTGTTCGATCATATACTGCACCTGCTCTTTGGAGGCGGAGCCAAAACCTGTCACGGCAAGTTTGACCTCCCGGGGTGAATACTCCAGAACAGGCAACGAAGCTTTGCTGGCCACCAGGAGGGATACTCCCAGCACCTGTCCCATAACCAAGGCGGTTCGCAAGTTCTTTCCGGAAAACCCTCTTTCAACCACCACAACATCCGGATGATGCTCGGAGATGACTTTCATCAAACCAGAGTAAATCATCTCCAGTTTTTCTGGAAAAGCCCGTGCCCCCCTGGTCCTGATACATCCATATTGAATGGCGCGCCAGCCGGCATTCTCTTCCTGGATCAAACCATAGCCCGTAACGACGCTCCCCGGATCAACACCCATTATGACCATATGCGAATCCTCGACGGCTGGGAACAATTTTCCCCTTAGCTGCCCATCTTCTCCATGACATTCTCGTCGATGTCGAAATTGGAATAGACATGCTGCACGTCATCGTGATCATCCAGATCTTCCATGAGCAACAGCGCATGTTCCGCCGATTTTCCCTCCAATTTCACGGTGCTCTGCGGAATTTTAGTCAGCTCCGCCATAGTGTAAACAATCCCATTATCGTCAAGAGCTTGTTTCACGCGCTCTAAATCGGCCGGCGCCGTTGTGATTTCGTAGGCATCCCCCTCCAGTTGCATATCCTCAGCTCCCGCCTCTAAAACGACGCCCAGCAACTTTTCCTCATCACAGGCCTCTTTGTCAACGGCAAGGAGGCCCCTCTGTTCGAATATCCAGGCCACGCTGCCCGTCTCGCCCAGGTGACCATTTCGCCTGGACAGAATATGGCGAATGTCGGCCACGGTCCTGTTTTTGTTGTCGGTGGTCACCTCCACCAACAAAGCCGCTCCGCCGGGACCATATCCCTCATAAACAACTTCCTCATACGTCACCCCAGGAAGCTCTCCGGTACCCTTTTTGATGGCCCGTTCGATGTTGTTCTGAGGCATATTGGCGGTCTTGGCGCTCTGAATGGCCGAACGGAGACGCGAATTCGTATTGGGATCCCCACCTCCCTGACGAGTCGCTACTGTTATCTCCTTGATCAGCTTGGTGAAGATCTTTCCTCGCTGAGCATCCAATTTACCTTTTTTTCTCTTGATTGTGCTCCACTTCGAGTGCCCGGACATGGATACCCCCTTGAAAACCTCTTCAGCTATTTCTACAGAATACAGCGTGATCGACAGGTTTCAATCGCTCTTAACTTAACAATTTCTCGCTTAGATTGCAAATAAAAAATCCCCCCCCCTGTCTCACAGACGCGAGGCGCCTCAGGCAAAAGACGGTGTCCTGTTGAGAACACCGTCCGCCAAAATACCAGCTCGCTTCTAAGAGGGTTATCCCCAGACTCATTCCTCCTTCGCCTTGGCAGCGATCTTATCGCTGACTTCCCTGGGAACCTCCTCGTAATGGGAAAATTTTCGCACGTGCAAACCGCGTCCCTGGGTTAATGATCTCAAGGTGGTGGAATAACGGTACAGCTCTGCCAAAGGCACCTTGGCCTTGACCACTTGAAAATTCCCCTTTGGATCAACCCCCGCTATTTTGCCCCTTCGAGATGAGAGATCTCCCATGACATCGCCCATAAAATCCTCGGGAACGGTAACCTCCACATCGTAAACAGGTTCCAGAAGAACCGGTTTTGCTTCCGCAACTGCCTTTTTCAGGGCCATGGATCCAGCAATCTTAAAAGCCATCTCCGATGAATCCACTGTATGGAAAGAACCATCGTAAAGAGTCACCTTGACACCCACTATGGGACAGCCGGCCAGAGCACCCTCGTTCATGGCCTCTTTAATACCCTTCTCCACGGCTGGGATAAACTTGGTGGGAATGGCCCCACCAACGATGGCGTTTACGAACTCCAGACCGATGTCCTTGGACAACGGCTCAATTTTTATCCAGGCATCACCGTACTGCCCTCGACCGCCCGTTTGTTTCTTGTATTTCCCCTGAACTTGAGCGGCGCCTCGGATGGTCTCTCTATACGCGATTCTAGGTTTGACCAGCTCCACCTCTACTCCGAATTTGCGTTTCAAACGGCCGACGATCACGTCCAAATGTAGCTCGCCGAGACCCGAGATCACTGTCTGCTTCAGCTCGCTGTCCACCTCGGTGAGAAAAGTAGGATCCTCATCGTGAAGTTTGGTCAAACCCGAGTTTATCTTCTCCTCATCGCCCTTGGTCTTTGGCTCGATGGCCACCCTGATTACCGGCTCGGGAAAATCGATTCTCGGCAGGATGATAGGGGCTTTTGTATCGCTGAGAGTGTCGCCTGTATGTGTGTCTTTGAGCTTAACGACGGCGCCCATCTCCCCGGCATGCATAGCGCCCACCTCTTTTCTCTCTTTTCCCGTCATGGCGTAAATCTGACCGATCCGCTCAGAGCTGCCCTTGCTGGTGTTCTGCACATCCATACCTGACTTAAGAACGCCAGAGTGAACTCGAAATAACGAGAGTTCTCCCACATGAGGTTCCGAAATGGTTTTAAAAACCAACGCGGAGAGGGGCTGATCGTCCGCAACCTGGCGAACCTCCTCACTCTCGGTTTTGGGATTCAATCCCTTAATTTCCCCTCTGTCCTCGGGTGAGGGCAAATAGGCAGTAACGGCGTCCAGGAGAAGAGATGTCCCTTTATTATCTAAAGCATCACCACAACAAAGAGGTATAACTTTCTGGGCTATGGTGCTTTTGCGTAAACCCGTGATGATCTCCTCAGTAGATAAATCACCCTGGTCAAAATACTTTTCCAGCAAAGCATCGTCCGACTCTGCCGCCGTCTCCACCAAACGTACACGATGGATGCTCACCAATTCCTGCATATCCTCGGGAATATCAATTTCCTTCAGTTTTCCTCCCGATTCGAAGATCATGCCTTTCATCTTGACCAAATCAACGATGCCCTTGAAATCGTCGGCCTGGCCTATGGGCAGTTGAAGGGCAACCACTTTCTTTCCAAACTGCTCTTGAGCCGAACTAAACACCTTATAAAAGTCAGCATGCTCCTTGCCTATCTTGTTTACATAGATCAGGCGCGGGATATTATGCCGGTCGGCAAACTCCCATACCTTCTCCGTGCCCACCTCGATGCCAGAAACGGCGTGAATCAACACAATGGCTCCATCCACCACACGGAGAGCTCCTATGACCTCGCCGACGAAATCAGCGTAACCCGGCGTATCCAGAATATAAATGCGATGGTTCGCCCAATCGAAGTGCAGCAGAGAAGTGCTGATGGAGATGTTACGTTCTATCTCATCAGGATTGTAATCTGATATGGTGTTTCCGGCCTCGATACGACCCAGGCGCTTGGAAACACCCGCGCTAAAACACATGGCCTCTGCCAAAGTAGTTTTTCCGGCATCGCCATGGGCAATGAGACTGATGTTACGATATTGTTGGGTTTTAAACTCTTTCACGAAACATGCCTCCTTCTGTTATATCGAAACTCGTTTATCGGCCTCGAAGACCGTTACGTGATCTGTGAATCGAGAAATGAGAATCTAATTCAAGTATTACAGGGTTTAAAAATTCAGGGGGCTCTACCTTGCCCTTCTCCACTCACCATAATTCCGAATTTGAGTATTTAGGTGCCTGATAGTATAAATTACTGGTGACCTTTTTGAGAGAGCATTACCTCGTGCAAAAAAGAGAGCATGCTTTTACCTTGTGGGTTGAAGCAGACAACTTACAGCCCAAAAAGGAGGTAAAAGATGCTCTCTGTAACTCCAAAGGTACGAGATTTTGGTTTTCATGTCAATACCGTTTCTGAGCAGATTCATGAGGGTCGCTCTGAGACACTAGGTCATCTGTTCTTTGACAAGGTCTCTGGCTATCAGCAGCGGCGGTTGTGTCAGGATCTGGGGGGTCGATACAGTCGCCTGAGACGACGGGCCTCTTTTACCTGTCCCAAGTGTCGGGCGCGAAGTTTTATCCGCAAGGGGCGCCGTCACCGGGTCTATCTCTCGACCTTAGGAAAGACCAGGCTACCCATTGTTCAGGTGCAGTGTCGATCGTGCGGTGCTCGCTTCTGTCCCTATAAGGATCGTATCGGACTAGCGTTTGGCGAGCGGATCAGCTATGGCCTCAGAGCTCGACAGCTGTCTATGACCTGTCATGTGCCTTATCAGCGGGCCAGAGGCTTTGTTGGGCAGTGCCTGGGGGTCAGTTGTAGCCCCAAAAGGATCCGAAAGGATTTGGACACAACAGCACAACAGATCCGCCAGCTTCCCGCAGATGCTGCTGGGCAAGTTGTCTATCAGGATGCCACGAAGGTGAAAGCCGGCCCCAAGCAGCGCGGTGTTTCCATTCATGTGGCCATTACGGCAGAGCCGAATGGACAGCGCTGGGGCAGAAATCAGATGCGCAAGAGGCTGCTTTTCCTCAAAACGGGAAAGGCTGGTACCATCAAACGGAATCTGAAAGCGCTGGGTGCCAGAGGGATTATCCACGATGGTGAAATGGATCTGTCCGGCTGCGCCAAAAAACTGCAGCGATGCCTGTGGCATCTGCCCCATCAACTCCAACACTTCCTCTGGATGGATGGAGTGGCTTGGGAACAGCGCAAACCCTCTGTCAAAGAGCTGATCCACGTTATTTATAAAAGCTCAACTCCTGGCAAGATGGAAAACCGCTATGGGCAGTTTATCAACAAACTCAAACGCCAGGGCTTGACCAATAGCGTCACTCACTTACAACGAGCAGAACAGGAGCTGTCCACCTCCAGAAGAGATCACTTCGATTATCACACCACCGCCCCCGCGGAACGGGAAATGCGAGAGATCAACCGCAGAGCCGATATCGGAGCACGATGGTCTATCCCGGGCATTGAAAATCTCCTGCTCGTAAAAACCTGGCGCCGACTAAATCAACCCAAAAAATAAAAAGGTCACGAGAAATACTTGCTATCAGGTGCCTACCCTGCTACTTTGATAGATCCTCAGTTACGCAAACGTACATTTTGTCTTCCCCTGGTCCCCCATCCCCTGAATTCTATTATTTCACTAACACGATCTACGAATCTAATACATAATGATATCATAGACTATTTTTCCATAGACTTTTATATTAACATCTTTTTTACTAGAAGTCAAGATTTCTTTTCTTCTTCTAACTATCTATTACAACCTATTACAACTTTTTTTAACAAGCGGGCGATTTGCAAAAACATTAGAACTCAAGCCCTTCTATCCTACAATAAAAAAAGCCCGCTTAAAAAGCGGGCTAAATAATCCCCGGCAGCGACCTACTCTCCCACAAGGTCTCCCAAGCAGTACCATCGGCGCTGGAAGGCTTAACTTCTCTGTTCGGAATG
>CBDUWG010000047.1:0-8817 GCA_965370845.1 uncultured bacterium | reverse complement strand
CAGAGCAAAGTCCACCTGAAGGATTTTGCCCGGGTCATAAAGCCACAGGATTGGTTCGCTCAGCTGGATAAAGCTCTTCCTGATATTTTGGCGGGCAAGGATTTTCGCGATATCGTCCACCGTATCCTGGCTGCTGCCAAGAGGAACAAACCGGTGATTTTTATGTTGGGCGCCCACGTGATAAAATGCGGTCTTTCCGCCATCATAGTGGATCTGATGCGTCGAGGAATTATCTCCGCCGTGGCTTTAAATGGCGCCGGAGCTATTCACGACACGGAGATCGCCGTGTGGGGACATACTTCTGAGGATGTGGCCGCATCTCTGGCCAAAGGCAGCTTTGGGATGGCCGGCGAGACAGCGGATCTGATCAACGAGGCCATCTGCAATGCTCCCGCCGGGATGGGATTCGGCGAGTGTTTAGGCCAGCGGCTATGCCAGATAAGTCCACTTAACGAGGATCACAGCATTTTAGCTACCGGTTCCCGGCTTTCCCTGCCGGTGACCGTTCACGTGGCACTGGGCACAGATGTGATCCATCAGCATCCCTCGGCCGATGGTGCAGCTATAGGTGAGTTAAGCTACAGGGATTTTAAGATATTTGCCAATTGCGTCTCCCAGATCGGTGGTGGAGGTGTGGTTCTGAATTTTGGCTCGGCCGTTCTGCTGCCGGAGATCTTTCTGAAATCGCTATCCCTGGCCAGGAATATTCAAGGGCAGATCAAGGGATTCACCACGGCCAATTTCGATATGATCAGGCACTATCGTCCCACGATGAACCTGGTCCAGCGACCCACCCAGGCCGGTGGTCGCGGTTTTCAAATTATCGGCCACCACGAGATCATGATCCCCCTTTTGGCGGGAGCAATACGTTTTGGGCTGGCCAAAGAGAATGGGCCGGAGGAGGTATTGGATGACTGAGTTGCGCAAGGATCCCATCACGGGCAGATGGGTTATAGTCTGTATCGATGGGGATAGTCACCTGCCGGATTTAGAGCCTGTCGACACCGACGGCGACCGGGAGGACTGCCCCTTCTGCGAGGGCCGCGAGGATCATACCTCCGCGGAGATTTTCTCGTACCGAAACAAGGGCACATATCCCAATACCCCGGGATGGTTCGTCCGGTGTATCCCCAATATCCGTCCGGTATTGAGCTCCAACAAGGAGCTGGGTCGGCGGGGCCTGGGCCTGTTCGACCTGATGAACAGCGTCGGGGCCCACGAGGTGATCATCGAGACGCCGCATCACGGTCAGGATTTTCACAACTCCAGCCTGGAACAGGTGGAAAAGATCTTGAGCGCCTACCAGGCGCGGATCGTAGATCTGAAGAAGGACGAGCGTCTGAAGTACGTCCTGGTCTTCAAGAATCGAGGCCGGCAGGCCGGCTCCCGGGACATCTCCCATGCCCATTCCCAGGTCATCGCCACTCCGGTGGTGCCCATTCAGGTGAAGCAGGAGCTAGCCGGCACCCGCAGATATTTTAAGATGAAGGAGCGCTGCATTTTCTGCGACGTGATCCGTCAGGAGGAAAAGGACGGCACGCGGTTGGTGGATCAGAATGAGACTTTTTTATGCCTGGCCCCCTTTGCATCTCGATTTCCGTATGAGTGCTGGATCCTGCCCAGGAAACATCAAGCCCGGTATTCCCAGTTGGGAGAGGGGGAGCTGAAAGACCTGGCCCGGATATTCAAGAGAACCTTTGCCCGGCTTCATCGGGTGCTGAGGGATCCGCCTTTTAACTGCATGCTCCACGATGCCCCCAACACAGTTCCCCAAAAGGGTGCCTGGAAGACCATCGATAAAGATTACCACTGGCATTTTGAGATCATACCACGGATCATGCGCACTGCGGGCTTCGAATGGGGAAGCGGTTTTCACATTAACCCTGTTGCTCCCGAGAGGGCCGTGGAGGACCTGCGGGCAGTTTCGCTGGAGAGCGAGACAGTGACCACTTGAAACTGGAAAGGAGGGCTCATGGAGAAGATCGTCGAGTGCGTTCCCAACTTCAGCGAGGGCAGAGATCAACAGATCATCGATGCCATCGTGGCAGAGGTAACCGCCACCAAAGGGGTGAAGTTGTTGGGTGTGGATCCCGACAAGGATTACAACCGGACGGTTGTTACCTTTGTGGGGGAACCCCGGGCGGTGGTTCAGGCAGTATTCGCCGCCACCAAGAAAGCCGCGCAGCTTATCGATATGACCAAACAGAAGGGGGAACATCCCCGTCTTGGGGCCACTGACGTGGTTCCCTTTGTCCCCGTTTCCGGGGTGACCATGGAGGAGTGTGTGCAACTGGCCCATAAGTACGGCCAGCGAGTGGGGCAGGAATTGGGTATTCCCGTCTACCTCTATGAAGAGGCGGCTACTGTGCCCCAGCGGCGAAACCTGGCCAAGGTGCGCAAGGGCGAGTACGAGGGCTTGGCCGAGAAGCTCAAAGATGCTCAGTGGAAGCCTGATTACGGGCCCACAGCCTTCAATGCCAAATCAGGGGGCATCATCGCCGGCGCCCGGGTCTTCCTCATAGCCTACAACGTGAACCTGGACACCAATGATGTGCGGATTGCCCAGACTATCGCCCTAAACATTCGGGAAAGCGGACGAGTCCTAAAAGACGAGCAGGGACAGATCATCCGCGACGAGATGGGAAAGGCGAAACGGATACCGGGTACCCTCAAGGCCGTGAAGGCTATGGGAGTGCTTCTGGAGGAGCACGACATGACCCAGGTTTCCATCAATCTGGTCAACTATGACGTAACCCCTCCGCACGTTGCCTTCGAGGAGGTGAAGAAAGAGGGTGCCAAACTGGGCGTCCGGGTCACGGGGAGCGAGATCGTTGGGCTGACACCTCTGGAGGCCCTGTTGTTGGCTGCTCGGCATTATCTGAGCTCCCAGGGCAGGAGCCTGGACCTTACCGAGAGGGAGCTGGTGGCTGTGGCGGTGGACTATCTGGGCCTCAGTCAGCTGCATACCTTTGATGCAGACCAAAAAATCATTGAATTTCAGATAGGAGCCGTATGATGCTGATGGAGCTAAAAGTGGACCGGTTTCTCCAGGAGCTGGCCTCTGATTCTCCTGCACCCGGGGGAGGAAGTGTGGCTGCCCTTTCCGCAGCGCTGGGTGCGGCGCTGGTGGCTATGGTTTGCCGTCTGACGATTGACAAACCCAAGTATGCCGATGTCAGGGAACAACTTCAGGGCATCATGTCCCAGGCGGATGATCTGCGTCAAAAGTTCACCGGCCTGGTGCAGAGCGACACCGAAGCCTTTAACGCTGTGATGTCGGCTTTCAGGCTGCCCAAGGAGACGGAGGATCAGAAACGGGAGAGGTCCTCCGCCATTCAGCAGGCTACCCGTCGGGCCACCGAGGTTCCCCTGGAAGTTCTTTCCCTCTCAGCTCGTCTGTTGGAGATTTCCCATGTGGTTGCTGAGAAGGGCAACGTGAACTCCGTGAGCGATGCCGGCGTAGCGGCAGAGATGGCCAGGGGGGCTGCTCGGGGGGCGACCCTTAATGTTTTGATCAACCTGGGCAGTCTTAAAGACGAAACTTTTGTGGTTGGAGTGCGGAAGAGATTGTCGGAGATAGGCGTTGAGGTTAATGAGTTATACGATTCTGTTTCCAGAATGGTTGAGGATAAGGTGACTTAGATCTCATTTCGCAGGAAGATCGCCCTTTTCTCATGGCCGAGTCAGAGAAGTGCTGGCTCGGCTTTTTCTGTTAATACGCCAAAGATTAGGGGAAGGACGTGTAATTTGCATTATGGAATTGCAATCTGGACCCCGGAGAGTTCTACTATACCGGTGCAACTTCTGTAAATATAAGCCAAGTATCATGTTAGCAGAACATTAGGAGATATTCACCCTTTTGGCATGCCCTTTGCAAAAAGAGGAATAGGTGAGAGTGCATATATTTTTTCCCAGCGTTGGACAGTGATTGGGGTAGTTCTTGAAGGAACACAGCTGAGGAAGGAGCAGATGGACGGCCGCAGATCCGCTAGATTCTTCTCCTAACTCTATGATTCTGCGATTATTATAAATAAGTAAGGCTGACGCTTCATTTTTTAGAGATTTGATTTTCCGGGAGACCGAGAACGGCACAATATTTGCAGATACAAATAAGAACCATCTTATAAAGTCCAGGGACAGAAGAGGCGATTTGTCCTGCGCAGACAATACATACAAATTATGGTCTAAATCAGGCACAAATCAGGGGTTCCCTTTCAGCTCGGAAGAGTTGAGGTCCGCTCAAACTCCTGCTTTGGGCTTGATATGACGGCCGGGTTGTCGAGGTCTCTTGAATGGGAATTTCGGCGACCCGGCTTTTCTGTGCTCCGGGAAACCGTTTGCTGGAAGAAAAGAGTTGCAGTTTTACAGGGTCGAACATATATTATTGACGAGTGAGTATCGCCAATCAGGAGGGGCAGGATGAGTGGCAACTCGCCGGTGGTGGATGAGAAGCTTCAGCTGCGGCAAAAAGTTAAGAACCTGGAGATGCAGTTCATCGGTCTCCTGAAAAGCCTTTGCCAGACAATTGATGCCCGGGATTCTTATGCCCGGGGTCACTCAATTCGCGTATGTCAATACGCCCTGGCCATTGGCGCCGAGTTGAATTTATCACCTAAGAGACTGAAACAGTTGGAGATCGCCGCCCTGCTTCATGATATCGGAAAAGTAGGCGTGGAGACTTTCATTTTAAGAAAGTCAGTTGCCCTGGATGATCTGGAAATAATGACCATCAGGTACCATACTCTTCTGGCCGTTCGAATGCTGGAGCCGGTGAAACAGTTAGCCGATGTGATCCCCTTCATACGGCATCATCACGAGCACTACGATGGGAGCGGCTACCCGGATGGCATCCGAGGAGATCAGATCCCCCTGGAAGCGCGTATATTGACCGTGGCCGATTCTTTTGAGGCCATGACCTCAAATCGTCCATACCGAAAGGCCATGACACCACAGGCAGCGCTTGGGGAGTTGCAGGAAAAGGCTGGAACTCAATTTGACCGGCGAGTAGTGCAGGTTTTTTGCACAGCTTTTGAGAAAGGGGAGATTACAGTTTCTATCCAGGGCGTAGCCTGAATGGAAAGATAACTGTCTGATCCGTTTTGACTGCGGATCGACAATCTCAGGCTGCAAATGGGTGAGCTGGAACTTCCCGGGACAGGAAAAGACAAACTGTATGGTTGAAAAAAGAGTTGACCTTCATATTCACAGCGTTGCATCGGATGGACAGAACACTGCCCAGGAAATTGTCCAGATGGCCCTGGACAGGGGCTTGGCGGCTATCGCCATAACCGATCACGACAGCGTGGCAGCCATAGATCCAGCTATTCGCGCCGCTTTTGAAAAGGAGCTGGAGATTATCCCCGGGATGGAGCTGGGCGTCGATCACGAAGGCGTGGATGTTCATCTCTTGGGGTATCTGATAGATTACCAGGCTCCGGCTCTGCTTCGGGAACTGCGGCGTTTTCAACGGATCAGATACCAGCGGGGGGAGAAGATCGTCGACAAGCTCAACCGGCTGGGTCTCGATCTGCAGATGGAGACGGTGATGGCTGTCGCCGGGGAGGCGCCTGTTGGGCGACCTCACGTGGCCGATGCCATGGTCCGCGAGGAGTACGTGGACAGCTATCGTGAGGCCTTTGCCCGGTACCTGGGTTACCACGCTCCGGCCTACGTTCCCAGATCGGGATCCTCTGCCCGAGAGGCCATAGAGCTGATCCACTCCGCTGGTGGAGTGGCTGTTCTGGCCCATCCGGGAAGCATGGACAGGGATGATCTGATTCCCTACCTGGTGGATTTGGGCCTGGATGGGTTGGAGGCCTTTCACTACCGGCACGACAAGGAAGCCGCCAAACACTACGTTTTGTTGGCCCATCACCATGGCCTGCTGTTTACCGGCGGCTCTGATTGTCATGGAAACCGATTTGGCCAGGGTTCTATAATGGGTCGGGTTCGGGTTCCCTACCACTGCGTCACCGCCCTGAAAAAGCGTAAGGATTGGCTGCGGTTGAGATTGTCAAGTTCCTCGAAGGAGGATACAGCCTGAAAAAAATAAAGGGGTTCTATTTCTGCCCCCTGGTTTTAATCCTCCTTTTGTTTTCTCCTTTGCGGATGATAGCCGAGGCAGGGGAATCAAGTTCCCTGGATGTGATTCGCCAGGCCCAGCTCAGGGGAGAGTTGGACGACGAGACAGCACTGGTGTATCGGGTCTGGGCCGTTCTGGACCCGGAACGGCTCCCGCCTGAATTCTCCGGCCAGCCTCACAGGCTGCTCAAATCACTGACCCCCTTGTTCCTGGAAGTTCGCTCCCGCTGGGATGAGCTTCGTCCACAGGCCAAGGCAGCGCTAGCTCCCTATCTGCTGCGGCCCACCGAGCCCGGTCAGGAGCCCCTCCTCTACGGCCATTCCTATTCCGTCCCGGCAGTCTATCACGACAGCCCGGGAGGCCACCTGCGCATCTGGTACGTCACCTCCACTGACGACAGTCCGGATCTCGTCTATACATACGGGGACACCATTCCCGACTGGATCCACATCTGCGCCGAGGTGTTCGACCATGTCTGGGAAACGGAGGTGAATTCCCTGGGTTACAGGTCGCCTCCGGCCGACGGTCCCTGGTATGGCCAGGAGGACTACGGCGGCGATTCCCGCTACGACATCTATGTCGAGGATCTGAACCGTCATCGGGTTTACGGTTATACGCAAAGCGAGTTCTTCGCCATCTGGGGAGCCCCCAATGCTGCCACCAGCTATATTGTGGTGGACAACGACTACTCCAGCACCCTGTATCCGACTTCCGGGGAAGAGGGGTTGATGGTCACCGCCGCCCACGAGTTCTTCCACGCCATCCAGTTCGCCTACGACACCTTGGAGGAGAGATTCTTCATGGAGATCTCCTCCACCTGGATGGAGGACGTGGTCTATGATGCGATCAACGACTATTATAACTATCTCTCCCATTCCGGGTATTCCTCCATTTTCGACCGTCCGGAGCTCTCCCTGACCACATTTGATGGATTTCACGAGTACAGTAGCTGTGTGTGGGGCCATTATCTCTGCGAGAGATTCGATCGCCTTATCATGAGAGAGATCTGGGAGGGCTGCGTACAGCAGACGGTGTTGGAAGCCATGGATGAGGCCTTGAACGGCCGGGGCAGCGATCTGGCCTCGGCCCACAACGAGTTTGCCGTCTGGAACTATTTTACCGGTTCCCGGGCCGACACGGCCCTCTACTATCCAGAGGGGGACCGATATCCGCAGGTCAAGATCTATTCCGACAACCTGCATGCCAGCTATCCCGTGCAGATGGATTCTGTGTCTCATCCTGTCCAACCTCTGGGAGCCAGCTATGTTTGTTTCTTGACCCAGGATACCCCGGGTGGCTTGCGGGTTGAGTTGAATGGCCGGCCGGATGTTGCCTGGAATGCAGCCCTGTTGGGCGTTGGACCGGACCATGAGGTGGTGCAGATTCCCCTGGATGGTTTCGGGCACGGCCAGGGGCAGATGTTCAACTGGAGCAGTTATCAGCAGGTGGCCCTGGTGGTCACCCCGTTCGCTCTCTCGGGCTCCAGCGTACAGTATGCTTACCAGGCGATGCCTGACTCCAGCCTGATCGGGCCGGACCAGTTCGTCACCGCCCTGGGCCAGAACTATCCCAGCCCTGTGGCCGGGGACAGGACAGTGATTCCCTTTTCCATCGTTCGAGGGGGAGAGGTTTCTATGCGTATCTTCACCCTGGAGGGCCAGTTGGTACGCCGGTTCGACTGGGGTTACCTGGACCCTGGCCGGTACTATGGGCCCGATCGGGGAACGGGAGACTGGGACCTGACCAATGCCGCTGATGAGCTGGTGGCCGCCGGGGTGTACCTCTATCAACTGCGCCTGGGAGATCACGTGGAGACCAGGAAGATGGTGGTGGTGCGGTGAGAGTTGAGCGAGTTCGAAGCTCGTCAACGTCGTAAGCAACAGTCGCCTGTATTTTTCCTGCCTACTGCCGACTGCTTCCTGCCTACTGCCGACTGCTTCCTGCCGACTTTGCTTTTTACTGCTATTGCCAATTGCCATTGCCACTGGGGTGGTGTGGAAGGGGGAGATGATGGTGTATAGGCGTGAACGCGTCAACGAGAAAGCGTGATCCGTGTTTGTGTAAGGGCCAGCGACTTTCTCCCTGGATTTCAACAACCGATGTGATTGTATCTGTAGGGGCTCAATATATTGAGCCCTTTTTTAAGGGAGATCGGGTGGGGTTACTTTAGCGGCACCTGCGGTGCCTTCATTGCAAATTGTAAAATGTAAATATCAAATATTAAATTGACTTAGCATGAACTCATCGACAAACTGTCAGCGCATTGATTGGTTTTGTACTTCATTTTTCAATTTAAAATTTGCACTTTGCAATTTAAAATGAATCTTTTTGAAGGGGAAGGTTGTAGGGGCAATTGATGAATTGCCCCTACAGATTTGGTCTTCAGGCGAGATGC
This sequence comes from uncultured bacterium, assembly GCA_965370845.1. Lineage (GTDB taxonomy): Bacteria > SM23-81 > SM23-81 > SM23-81 > SM23-81 > DAOVRJ01. The sequence continues at coordinate 340 of CBDUWG010000047.1, read as the reverse complement.
CTGAAGTACTGTAAAAGTCTTTTCAGGCAAGACCAAAACGACATCTCGGTAGAACAGGCGTCCCGCCTGTTCCCTTTCCGCAGGGGCGGGAGCCCCTGCGGGACGAAGGGGAAGGTTTCCCGATGGCCATGACGAGTTCTTTTTGCAGTCTTTGCGAGCCCCCGACGAAGCAATCTCGTTTTCAAATCGCTCCTGTTTTTAGTAACTTAGCAAAAGTCCTCTGTTGAGATACTTCAGAAAGGCAACCGGCGTATTTTTATTGAGCCTTTTGGTTTTTTGTGCTGCCGAGATTGCTTCGTCCCCTTCGCTGCGCTCAGGGCTTCGGCTCACTGCGCTCCTG
>CBDUWG010000046.1:0-8934 GCA_965370845.1 uncultured bacterium | reverse complement strand
GAAAGCAGACCCAAAACGAAGGCGTTCTTGACGTTCTGAGAATATGACCGGAAGTCATGTCCCACCACCACCCGAGGATCTTTCGGGACGCCGTCAAGATGCTCGAACAGCCAGCTCCCGAAGGCTTTGCCCAGAACCGTCAGCCCGCTGTAGTTCAGCTCCGGCTCCTCTCCGCCCTCCAGGCGCCAGCGTACGTCGTACTCCCGGAAACCGGTGGGTTTGATCAGCGGTTTGTCGAAGAAGTCCGCCGAGTTGGACGGTACGCCATCGGGGAAAATGTGAGTTTCGTTGCTCATGTTTCGGCCTCCTGGTTCCGTTGAATTATTTTATTGACGATTGGTCGCTTCTGAATAGCTCTGGCCGGTTTGAAGATAGCAATGAAGCTGTTTTTCGGCAAGAACTTTTTGCTTAAATGGGGACACATCCCATTTTTCCTTTCTCCAAAATGGGATGTGTCCCCATTTAAACACATCTTCACATCTTTTCATTTTTTCCTTGACAGACTGTTATCATCATGATGAAATTATATTTACTATGCCGAGGATTGCGAGAGTGGTCATATCAGGATATCCATACCATATCATTCAAAGAGGCAATAATCGCCAGGCGATTTTCTTTGAGGATGAGGATAGAAGAGAGTACCTTGATTTACTCAGAAGCTACAGTAAAAAATGGGCGTGCAAGATTATGGCCTATTGTCTAATGGGCAATCATGTGCACCTTTTAGTTGAGCCAAGCAAAGAGATCAGTTTATCAAAGTTCATGCAGGGAGTGAGTCTCTGCTATACCCAGAGGGTGAATCGGAAATACCAGAGGACGGGACGGCTGTGGGAATGCCGTTACCATTCATGCTTAGTTGAAAAGGATACGTATCTCTTGGCTGTAGGCAGATATATCGAATGTAATCCAGTAAGAGCAGGTATCGTAAGAACTGCCGTTGAGTATAAATGGTCAAGTGCTAAGGCCCATGTTTTAGGAAAGGACGCACTAGTATTAAGGGACTCCCACTGGCTCATAGAAAGGATAGACCTTCAGCACTATGGTAGTTATTTAAGAGAAGAAGAATCGCAAAACGAGCTGCGGGCCATCCGTTGTATGACTCAGCAAGGGCGTCCATTAGGTACTTTGAAGTTTCAGCAGGAGATTGAGCAGGTATTAAAAAGGAAACTGATCCCACGCCCCCGAGGTAGGCCACGTAAGAGAGCGGGCAGTGAAAAATAGGATGTGTCCCTATTTTTAAAGAACCGCACAAAAAAACCGCCCTCTCATCGGGCGGCGAGCTTAACCAAAAGTGCCGACTCTATTTACCGCTGAACTCGGCCAGCAACTCATCCACTCTCTGCCGGATCTCATCCCGGACGGCCCGGTAGACCGCAACGGGATGGTCGTGGGGGTCCTTCACCGGCCAGTCCAGCATTTCCCCGGAAAAGCCGCCGGGGCAAATACCATTGGAAACGCCACAAAGGGTTACCACCACATCCTGGTCAAGCACATCGACATCCTCCAGACGCTTAGGAGTCTGTCCGGAGATGTCCACACCGGCACCCATCATGACCACCACTGCTTGGGGATCAACTCGCCAGTGGGGCATCAGCCCTGCGCTGGTCACTTGAAAGCGGTTGCCGCCCAACTTGCGCAAAAACCCCTCGGCCATCTGGCTGCGGGCGGCATTGCCTATGCAGACGAATAGCACCTTGATCGGTTTGGTTTTCTCCCCCTTCATCCGGTCCCTCCTCCGGTGCGTTGCGGAGCGCGTCGTGGCCATGTGCCGGAAAGATCACGCCCAGGATTCTGTTGGTAGATCTCAGAAAGTATCCCCCCACTTCTCGTCAAAATAGTCCAGCTTGTGCAGCGGCATGACGACGCTCGACGCTATGTTGGAGAGGTGTAAGCATACCCTCTTCAGGTACCGAGCGAGGAGCGTGTAAAGAACGGCCTCTCGACAGGCCATGCTGTCCTCCAGCAGCTGCGTTATGACGGCGTCGCACTCCTTGGCCAGCTGTCTGCTCTTCTCCACCGCTTCGTGACCCAACTTCTTGTCGGACTGGCAGAAGGCCTGGACCGTGGGATTGAAGAGGCCCTCCGTCTCGCGCAGGATGCTGCCGAAGCAGTCTTCGTACTTTCCCCCATCCAGCTTGCCCCCCAGCGCCTCCGCCACCTCATACATGTTCTTGCAGATGTCGCCGATCCGCTCCGCGTCTTTGGTGATGCTCATCAGGATAAGGCTTATGGCGACGTCGGAACCAGGAGAGACGATCAGGTGCTCCACCAGTTGCTTGCGGATCTTCCGCTGGATGTGATTGATCTTCCGGTCGGTCTCGTAGATCATGCGGTGAGTGTCACCGGAGAGTTCCTGCTTGCCGGCGAGAACATCGGCGATGGGGCGATACATGTGGACGGCCTCGGCAAGCATCTGTTCCATCTCGGAGATCATCTGCTTGAGAAGGGGCCGTTGCCTCAGCGATTCGATGAGTTTTTTGAACATTCTACACCTCCTACAATACTTTGCTTAAGAATATCATCAAAGCCGGCAATACGAAAAACACACCTATAATGAAGAAGACAGCATTCCTTTTAGCTCTGGCGGCAGCATTGCCCAGTCGCATGGCCAGGAATATGGGAACGCGCCTCATCGGCCGCAGTGGATAGATAAGTAAAATCCCGCAGATATTAAATAAAAGGTGCACCAGGGCGATGGTCAAACCCCTGACGTCTCCGGCCAGCGAGGCCAACAAAGCGGTGACGGTGGTGCCCATATTGGCTCCCAGGGCGATGGGAAAGATCTGTTCCAGGCGCACGATCCCCGCTCCGGCCAGAGGCACCAGAAGCGATGTGGTCACAGAGCTGCTCTGGATCGTGGCCGTCACCGCACATCCCAGCACCATGCCGGCGATGCCGCTTTTGCCCATAAATCTATCCAGAACCACCTCCGCCCTTTTCAGGGCCAGTCCCTTGGCGTATCTGACGATGAAGTACAGGGAGAGGAACAGCAAGGCGATCCCCAGGATGGCCACCACCAGAGCGGCATGTCCTGCGGTGATCTTTTCGACCGTGGAGACGGCCAGATGAACAACCGGGCCGACGACCTTTTTCACCGGGCTGGCGAAGGTCAGGCCCTCGGTACCGACCAGAAATGAGGTCAGCGCCTGCGCGGACCGGCGCAGGAAGCCGGTGGCCAACTCGAGGGGTAATAGAACGAGAACGGTGATGATGTTAAAGAAATCGTGCACCGTTGCAGCTGCTATTGCTCTTCTGAACTCTTCTCTCCTGGTGATGTGGCCCATAGAGACGATGGTACTGGTCACAGCGGTGCCGATATTCGCCCCCATGATGATGGGGACGGCGTTCTCGATGGACAGAACCCCCGCGGCCACGAATCCGACCACGGTGCTGGTCGTCGTTGACGAGCTCTGGATGATGCTGGTGGCAAGGATTCCTATGAAAAGGCCAACGAAGGGATTCGATGTAGTGCTGATCAGTCGCTCGGCGAACCCGCCCCCGAACATCTCGAACCCGGTGCCCAGGAGTTTAATGCTGACCAGAAATAAATAGAGAAACACACCTAAACTGAGGACCTGCTGGATGTTCTTAAAGTATGCTGGCCAGTGTCGACTCTGGACCATGGATTCTCCCGCCGCAAAGATGCGCTGTCGCGATGGTGAAGTTGTGCCGCCTGATATGTGCCCTGACGGTCTCAGGTGTTGTCGCCGACCCCCGGTGCAGTGGCCTCTTTTATGTTCGCCGTCCTCAGGTGGTGGCGACTATATCCGGCTACAGTCTGTCAGATAACAAAAAAACCATAAGGGGTGTTCGCAACGCAACATTATGCGTAATTCCTCTTATGGCGCAATATAAACTGGAGGTCTGCGGACAGGCAAAGACTCTCGACCTCCCAAGATCAAGGTTAAATGGCCAGGTTTTCTGTCTTTAATGAGCGGAGAGAGAGGGATTCGAACCCTCGGCGGAACTTTTGGCCCCGCACACGATTTCCAGTCGTGCACCTTCGACCAGCTCGGTCATCTCTCCGATGGATTATAGTTAAGAGAGTTCTGAAAGATTCCTGTCGGATGATTTTCCTCAACTCTAAACTCACTCAACTCTCAAAACTCGCTCAACTCCCCAAACTCTCTTAACTCTCAGAACTCTTTTCATTCAGACGGCAAGCCTTAAAAAATGGCGGAGAGGGAGGGATTCGAACCCCCGGTATCCGAAGATACAACGGTTTTCGAGACCGCCCCGATAAACCAGGCTCTGGCACCTCTCCACCGCTAATTTTACCAGATCTCCGCCCCTTGCCCACCTCCCTTAAGACGCAGCTGCCGGAAAAACGATTTGAGGAGTTCTGAGGCTTGATCTGCCAGAATGCCATCGGTTAGCTCAAGGCTATGATTGAGGCGACGATCTTGTACTATGTTAAATAACGAACCGCAGGCGCCCGCTTTTGGATCCCGGGCACCGTAGACCAGACGCTTGATCCGTGCCAACACCAATGCCCCGGCACACATGGGGCATGGCTCGATGGTCACGTAGAGGCTCGCTCCGGTTAATCTCCTGGATCTCAGGTGTGTGGCGGCCGCCCCGATGGCCAATATCTCGGCGTGGGCCGTGGGGTCCTGAAGACCCTCCATCTGATTATGACCGCGTCCGATGAGCCTCCCCTCCGAAACGACAACGGCCCCAACGGGTACTTCGCCTTCCCGGTAGGCCGTCTCTGCCTCAGCCAAGGCCTGTAGCATCCACCTCTCGTCCTCGGTCAAGGACCTCGCCCCCAAATAAAAAGTGGCGCGCCCAGGAGGAGTCGAACCCCCAACCCCCTGATCCGTAGTCAGGTACTCTATCCAATTGAGCTATGGGCGCGCTGAGTAGCGCCAACGGGAATTGAACCCGTGTCTCCGCCTTGAGAGGGCGGTGTCCTTACCCCTAGACGATGGCGCCGAATATAGCTGGGGTGCAGGGATTCGAACCCCGATAACATGATCCAGAGTCATGTGTCCTGCCGTTGGACGACACCCCAGTAACTTTTCAAACTTAAACAGTTGAGAAGAGTATTATGTATATTGCTACTGAAACTCGAAGCTCATCACTGATAAGAACACAAACCGTTAACCCAGCATCGAGTTTACAGAAAGCAGCGCCCACGCTCTCTATTTCTGCATCTTCTGCGCCTTCTCGATTTTGGCCCATGTGTCCCTAAGCGAGACGGTTCGATTGAAGACGAGTTTTTGACCAGAAGAATCCGGATCGACGCAGAAATAGCCTTGTCTGAGGAACTGGTAGCGGTTCCCCGGCTGCGCATCGGCCAGGCTGGATTCCGCCTGGCAACCGCTCAGGATCTCCAGAGAGTTCGGGTTCAAGTGAGCCTTGAAGTCCTCTCCCTCGGCAAGATCGAGGGGATTCTCCTTGGAGAAGAGATGGTCGTAGAGGCGCACTTCAGCATCCAGGGCATGAGCTGCTGAGACCCAGTGCAGAGTTCCCTTGACCCTGCGGCCATCTCCCGTCCAGCCGCCGCGAGATTTGGGATCGTAGGTGCAGTGCAGCTCGCTGATCTGCCCGGTTTGTTCATCCTTGATCGCTCGCTGACAGGTGATGTAGTAGGCATGCTTCAGGCGCACCTCGCGTCCCGGAGCAAGACGGAAAAACTTTTTTGGAGGATCTTCACGAAAATCCTCCTGCTCGACGTATATTACCCGGGAGAAGGGAACCTTACGAGTTCCCATAGATTCATCCTCGGGATTATTGCTGGCCTCCAGCTCCTCTTCCTGCCCTTCAGGGTAGTTGTCGATGATAACTTTCAGCGGCCGCAAAACAACCATTGCCCTCGGCGAGCGTCTGTTTAAATCTTCGCGAAGACAGTGCTCTAACAGGGCGATGTCCACGATGCTGTCCCGCTTGGCCACGCCGATCCGATCGCAGAAATTTCGAATGGCCTGGTGCGTATAACCCCGGCGGCGCAGACCGCTGAGAGTTGGCATCCGGGAATCATCCCATCCGCTGACGTGTCCTTCATCCACCAGTTGGCGGAGTTTTCGTTTGCTCAGCACCGTGTGGCTGATGTTGAGGCGGGCAAACTCGATCTGCCGAGGATGGTGGATCCCCAGCTGGTCAAGGAACCAGTTGTATAATGGTCGATGGTTTTCAAATTCCAGATCACACAGTGAATGCGTGATTCCCTCGATGGAATCCGACTGGCCGTGAGTGAAATCGTATGTCGGGTAGATGCACCATTTGTCGTCCGTTCTATAGTGTTTCGCATGCAGAATACGGTACATGACCGGATCGCGCATATTCAGGTTGGCGGAGGCCATGTCGATCTTGGCCCGGAGTACTTTGGCACCGTCGGGGAACTCCCCGGCCCGCATGCGCTCAAAGAGCTGCAGATTCTCCTCCACCGGGCGATCGCGGTAGGGGCTTTCTCTCCCCGGCTCGGTCAATGTCCCCCGGTATTCGCGAATCTCATCGGCGCTCAGGTCGTCCACATACGCCTTGCCCATCTTGATCAACTGCACGGCATACTCGTAGAGCTGCTCGTAGTAGTCGGAGGCGAAATAGAGCCGCTTTTCCCAATCGAACCCCAACCAGCGGATGTCCCGCTCGATGGCCTCGACGTATTCCACGTCCTCCTTGGCAGGATTGCTGTCGTCCATGCGCAGATTGCAGAGCCCGCCATAATCCGCGGCGATGCCGAAATCTATGCTGATGGCCTTGGCATGGCCGATGTGCAGGTATCCGTTTGGCTCCGGTGGAAAACGGGTGTGGATGTGCCCCTCGTATTTGCCGTTCTTTATATCCTCTTCAACGATGGCCCGGATGAAGTCCAGAACAGGTGCGGCATGGCCAGGAGCGGTTTCTGCGGCGCCCTTCGTTTTCTCGTCCGGATTGTTGCCGGGGTCGGCAAGCGATTTGTGCATCAGAAGTTAACCTCGAATCTAGCTGCCGATCTCAGATCTGACGGTAGGAAATTGATCTTATGGATATTAATCTCGACATCCGAAGAGGGCGCTGTACTCCTTTTCCAGTTTCTTGAGCTTTTTGCCGGAAACACCGCCTAAGGCCTCTATTGCTCTGCGCAGCCGGATGCGAACCATGTCCGAGCCGAGGATCTCCATGGAATCAAACAGCGGTGTCCACACCCGCCGGCCGCTCAGGGCCACGAAGAACGGTGCCAGGAGATCGCGGAGCTTCAGCTCGAGCGTCACGGCCATATTGCGGAAAAGAGCATCGAGCGTTTTTGCCGAAAAATCTCCCTGTTCTTCCAGTCTCCAGACCGAAAACTGCAGGATATCGACAACTTCCTGCGCTGCTTTTCCCTTGATCTTGAGCTGCTGAGGATCGAATGGCACCTCGTCGGCAAAGAAGGCGGCGGTCAGGTGACCCCAATCGGCCAGCGTCTCCAGACGGGGCTGAACCAGGGGGATGATCTGGCCGATTCTCTCCCGGTTAAGCGCCCAGTTCTCCAGCTTTTCCTGAAGCGCCTGGGCAGAAAAGTCCTCACGGATGTAGCGTCCATTAAGCCAGCGAAGTTTGTCGACGTCAAAGACCGGACCGCCCAGCGAGATCTTCTCCAGCTGAAGATTGGCCAGCATCTGCTGCAGAGTGAACTTGTCCTCGCCGTCCGGCATCGCCCATCCCATCAGGCCCAGGTAGTTGAGCAGTGCCTCTGGCAAAAACCCGGCTCGACGATAATAGTTGATAGAAGTCGGGTTTTTCCGCTTGGAAAGCTTCGATTTGTCTTTGTTTCTGAGAAGGGGTAGATGACAGAAGATGGGCAGATCCCATCCGAGATACTCATAGAGCTTCAAGTGCTTGGGAACCGAGTTGATCCACTCCTCGCCCCGGATCACGTGTGTAATTCCCATCAGGTGGTCATCGACGACAACGGCCAGGTGATATGTGGGAAAGCCGTCGGATTTGATGATGATCTGATCGTCGACCAGCGCCCAATCCTTGCGGATCTCCCCGCGCAGGAGATCCTGGAACACGCATACCCCTTCGCCGGGTATCTTCATCCGGACGACAAACGGCTGACCAGCGCTGACGCGTTTGTCCGACTCCTCCGGTGGAATGTTGCGGCAGTGCCGATCGTATCCGGTGTCCGGACCCTGATGAGTGCGCATTTTGTCAAGGCGTTCCCTGGTACAGAAGCATCGATACGCGTGGCCTGCCTTCAGAAGACTCTCCGCATGCTGCCGATAGATCGCCAGCCGCTCGCTCTGGCGATAGGGCCTGTGGGGTCCGCCGATGTCGGGGCCCTCGTCCCACTGCAGGCCGAGCCAGCGGAGCGATTCCAGGATCGCCTGCTCGGATTCCTTTGTGGAGCGGGCCTGGTCGGTGTCCTCGATGCGCAGGATGAACTTGCCCCCCCGCCCTTTGGCGAAGGCATAGTTGAAAAGCGCCTGATAGGCGGTTCCCACATGCGGATCCCCGGTGGGCGATGGCGCGATGCGGACTCGAACCTGATCCCCCATACTGGTATCACTCCGTGCTCAGGGGTGGTGTGGGGGGTTGAAAAGGTGGGGATTCCCGGGGTTCCAGTTGCATCTCTATGCCCCCAAGTCCCCGGGCGAGAAGATTGTAGAGTCCGGCGAAAAGAGCGGTCATCAAAGAGCCGAAAACGGCGTAGAAGATGGCCAGAAAGATGGCCACAAAAAAGCCCATAATGCCGCTAAAAAAGCCGCTCATCCTGCCGAATTCACCGGGACCGGCGAAATCCATCATCTGGCCCACAAAAGCAAAGAAAATGGCGTAGAAGAGTCCGACGATCAAACCGAGGACGGCGAAGATGACGAAGGATATCTTCATCAGAGACCATGCGTTGATTTTCTTTATCTGATAGATCATCGTAGGCTCCTTCGTTCTGGATCCTTGATCCTGGTTGGTAAGTCATTAAAACCTAGGCTCACGACCTCTTAATTGACTATGACGCCACCTGCCCTT
>CBDUWG010000045.1:0-8960 GCA_965370845.1 uncultured bacterium | reverse complement strand
GGCTTATGCAGGGAGATGATAAAAGCAGTAGTTTGAGGCCGTCAGAAAAGGAGCTTGCCGACGATGAGCATACTCGTTGATGATCAGACCCGTGTGGTGGTTCAGGGGATTACCGGCAGGGATGGGGCTTTCCATGCGCAGCAGATGGCCCAGTACGGGACGAAGGTTGTGGCCGGAGTGACTCCGGGCAAGGGGGGACAGTCCATGGCGGACATTCCCATATATAATTTTGTCCAGGAGGCGGTGGATCGGGAGGGCGCCAACACTTCGGTGATATATGTGCCTCACTCTTTCGCCGACGATGCCATCTGCGAGGCCGCCGAAGCAGGCTGCCAGTTGATTGTCTGCATCACCGAGGGCATCCCCACTCTGGAGATGGTCAGGGTAATGCAGTATCTGTCCGCGGGGCAGACCCGGCTTGTCGGTCCCAATTGCCCGGGGATCATCACTCCCGGCAAGGCCAAGGTGGGCATCATGCCAGGCCAGATAGTAAAGGCGGGACGTGTGGGTGTGGTCTCGCGCAGCGGCACCCTCACCTACGAGGTTGTCTACCAGCTGACCTTGGCGGGCATTGGCCAGAGCACCTGCATTGGGCTGGGGGGAGATCCCATCATCGGCACCAGGTTCGTGGATACCCTGGAGCTGTTCGAGGCCGATCCGGAGACGGATGTGGTGGTGCTCATCGGAGAAATCGGTGGCACGGATGAGGAGCAGGCTGCCGAATACATCTCCCAGCATGTGACCAAACCGGTGGTGGCCTTCATCGCGGGACTGACAGCTCCTCCGGGCAAGCGCATGGGGCACGCCGGGGCCATCATTAGCGGTGGCTCGGGAACGGCCAGGGAGAAAATAGCAGCCCTGGAGGCGGCAGGTATCCCGGTAGCGGCCAAGCCGGAGGACATCGTCGGGCTGGTAAAAGAGGCAAGTAAATGAGATGATCTTGACGGGTGGAATGAGAAAACTTGAGCATTCTGGGGAAAGGATATCATCTGAGACAACTGCTGGTCTTTCCGCTTGGTTCCTGAGGAGAAAAGCCTTGACAAAACTCAGGACATTGGGTACAATAGAATATGGTTTTTAGATTTCTTCCAACAGAAAGTATCTGTCGGCGGGGGAAAGAAGATGAAATATTGGCGACGACCTCTGGATAGCGGTCAGATCAGGGTTTTGCATGGACAGGTGCACATCATCAAGGATCGCTGTAAGGGGTGCGGTTTCTGTGTGGAGTACTGTCCCAAGGACGTGTTGGAGATGGCGGAGGACTACAACGCGAAGGGGTACCATGCTCCGCGTGTCAAGGATGAAGATGCTTGCGTTTCCTGTGGACTCTGTGAGATGCTATGCCCGGATTTTGCCATATTTGTCGTTTCCAAGGAAGAGAAGGAGGCGAAAGTTGAAGGCTGATCCTAAAGGGGTGCTAACCGGATCCCACTATCTGGACGGTGACCATGCCTGTGCCGAAGGTGCCCTGGCCGCGGGTTGCCGTTTTTTTGGGGGGTACCCCATCACCCCATCGACGGAGGTAGCCGAGAGGTTCGCTCAGAGGTGCCCCCTTGTGGGAGCGATCTTTATCCAGATGGAAGACGAGCTGGCCTCTCTGGCGTCCGTTATCGGGGCCTCCTGGTCGGGATTGAAATCCATGACCGTGACCTCGGGCCCGGGTTTTTCCCTGATGATGGAACACGTGGGCCTGGCGGTAATGACCGAGACGCCGTTGGTGTTAGCCGATGTGCAGAGGGGTGGTCCATCCACCGGTTTGCCCACCACCACTGCTCAGGCGGATATGATGCAGGCCCGGTGGGGCTCTCACGGGGACTACGAGATCATTGCCCTGTCGCCGAATTCCCCGCAGGAGACCTTCGATTTCACCATCAAGGCCTTTAACCTCTCCGAGAAATACCGTGTCCCCGTATTGCTGATGATGGACGAGTGTGTCGGGCATATGACCGAGAAGGTGATCATCCCCGCGGCGGAGGAGATCGAGATCGAGCCCAGGAGATTCTACAAAGGTCCCCGGGGAAAGTATCTGCCATTTAAGCCTGATAAGGACATGGTGCCCCCGATGGTGAAGATAGGCGAAGGTCATCGGTTCCACATTACCGGGCTCACCCATGATGAGCGGGGATATCCGGTGCTGACCGTAGATTGTCAGGAGAAGTTGGTGCGCAGGCTGGTGGATAAGATTCGCAAAAACGCCGACGACATCACCGAGTTCGAGGAAGATGGAATTGAGGGGGCGGATGTGGTGGTCGTTGCCTACGGCATCACCTCACGGGTGACCCTGAGAGCCGTGGAGCTGGCCAGAAAAGAGGGTATTAAGGTGGGCATTATGCGCCTGATAGTGGTCTGGCCCTTTCCGGAGAAAAGGATCCGGGAGCTGGCCCGTAAGGTAAAGGCTCTTGTGATGCCCGAGATCAATTACGGCCAGGTGGTCCTCGAGCTGGATAGATGCGCCTGTGGTCAGGCTGAGGTGGTTCTTGTGCCCCACGGTGGTGGTTGGGTTCACGACCCGGCTGATATCCTCTATGCCATCCAACAGGCGGCACGAGGAAAAAGGGTGGGGGAGGGGGTCGTCGAGTATCATCGGAAAAAAAGAGGCTGAGCATGTGTGCACAAAAAGTTGCTGAGAAACCACGCCCCGAAGTGGCGGAAGAGCCCCATCCCATGGAATCTATCCTGCGCATGGATCGTATTCCCCATATCTGGTGTCCAGGCTGCGGGATCGGTACCACCGTCACCGCCTTTGCGGCGGCCCTGGAGAAGTTGGAATGGGATCTCGATAATGTCTGCGTCGTATCGGGTATCGGCTGTACTGGAAGGGTGGCGGGATACATGAAGCTGGACTCCTTTCATACCACTCACGGGCGAGCCATTCCCTATGCCACCGGTATTAAGCTGGGCAATCCCAAGCTCAAGGTGATCGTTTTTTCCGGGGATGGCGATCTCATCGCTATCGGTGGAAACCATTTCATCCACGCGGCCAGGCGGAATATTGATTTAACGGTGATCTGCGTGAACAATTTTATATATGCCATGACCGGAGGTCAGATGGCGCCGACCACTCCTCCAAAGGGATACGCTACCACGTCGCCCTATGGGAGTTTCGAAATGCCCTTTAACATTCCCCACCTGGCTGAATCCTGCGGAGCGGTTTATGTGGCCCGCTGGACGGCCCTTCATATTCGACGATTAACCGAGGCTATCATGGAGGCGTTGCAGAAGCCGGGTTTCTCTTTAGTGGAGGTGATCACTCCCTGTGCCAATTACTGGGGGCGGATCAACAAACTGGGAGTGGGCCTCGATTTGATGAAATTCTATCACCAGAACTCGGTGATCAAACACGGCGAGGATACCCGCAATCTGGGCATCGAATTCCAAAAACCCATCGTGGTGGGCAAGTTCGTGGACCGGGAAAGACCCACATATCTTGAGGCCTACAACAAGAGACTCACCGAGAGGCTGGGCGACAAATTCAAGCCTTATGGAGGAGAGGCATGACGGAGATTCGATTTGCCGGGTTTGGAGGACAGGGGATCATTCGATCTGGCATTATCATTGGTAAAGCCGTCTCCATCTTCGATGAAAAATTTGCCACGATGAACCAGTCTTTTGGCCCCGAGGCAAGGGGTGGTGCCTGTAGCGCTCAGATTGTCCTCTCCGACGAACAGATACTCTATCCCTATGTGACTGTTCCCGACATCCTGGTGGCTATGTCCCAGGAGGCATACACCACGTATGAAACGGAGCTGGGTGAGGGGGGAATGCTGATCATCGATGCGGACCTGGTTCACCCAAAATCCACCAGGGCAAAAATCAGGCTCTACACAGTGCCGGCCACCCGCTTCGCAGAAGAGCTGGGCAATCGCATCTTTGCCAATGTGGCCATGCTGGGTTTTTTCACTGCTGTGACCGGGCTGGTGTCCCTGGAGGCGATGAAGAAGACCATCCCCAGCTTAGTGCCCCCGAGATTTTTGGAGATGAACCTGAAAGCTTTTGACCGGGGATACACATACGGCCAGGATGTATTAGCCGGAGAGAAGGCCGGGAAGACGAAGTCGCCACTGAAGAATTCTCCCTGTTGAGTTTGAGGTTCCCGGAGAGTACTTGGTGGTGAATATGGTTATGCGGAATTTGATCGCCATTCGGCCGATGAGCGCTCGTCTCCTCCTCCTGTATTGACCGGGAAACGAGGAGGTCCCAGGGTTTGCCGGCCGGTCTGTTTCACGGAGACCATTCGGGTAAAAGAGGTTCTGCCCGCGTTGTAACAGCAATAGCAAGCGATGGTTGAAGGAAAAGGTGACTAAATAATAGCCTCCGTAAGTCATTTGCTCGCCGAGCGTGGCTGCCGTTTCTTCACCATGTAAGGTTTTAAGTCAGTTCCGGAAATTGTGATGAAGGGGAGGAACTACCGAAGAGGAGGAACCACCATGTTAAGTAAGTTGCTTGGGCGAAAGAACTTGCTACTATTTCTTATTGGCGGTTTGCTGTTTTTAGGTTCGTCGGCTGCCCAGGCCCGAGGTCAGATGAGTCTGCATGTGCTGTTTACCGGCGACGTCAACGGCCGGCTGGAACCCGGCGGGTGACGGGGCTGCCGCCACGGCGGTGTGGCTCGGAGAGCCACGGTAATTAATGAGAAATTGGAGAGAGAATCCGCACACCTGATCGTGGACAACGGCAATTTCTGCCGGGCCAGCGGACATGCCAGCGAGCGCAAGACGGAGGTCCTGGTAAAAGCCATGTCCCTTATGGGTTACGATGCCATCAACTTGGCCAGAGAGGAGATCATTCTTGGCTCGCGCCGGATTCTGGAGCTGAGGGATAAAGAGCGTCTGCCCTTGGTTTCCAGCAACTTATACCGGCGGGACAGCGATCGATTGTTGGTCCATCCTTATGTGATCAAGAGGCTGGGCTCGTCCAGTTTTCTGGGGTTTCAGTATGGCGGCATAAAGGTGGCCATTATGGGACTGACCAGCGAGCTGGCCCGGGACAAAAGAGCCCGGGAGATCCCCATGGAGTTTTATGTCCCCAAGCCCGAGGTGATGCTGCAGAGCACTGTGCAGAAGTTGAAGAAGCACTGCGACATGGTGATCGTTCTCTCCGATCTGGACCTGGAAGAGGCTACCCGATTGGCCCGACAAGTGGACGGCATAGACCTCTTTTTTATCGCCAAGGGAGCCGAGAGGAAGTATGCTAAGAAGGTTAACGAGACCATCTTTGTGATTCCGGCGACCGCTGGCAATGAGCTTGGCGATGTCGAGCTGATTCTTGATGATCACAACTCGGTTATATCTTTTGAGGTGCAGTGGACCCTTTTGGACAAGAACGTGGCCGACGATGAAGAAATGGCCCAATTGATGGCCGAGTATAGTGCGAAGCGTGTGGCGCCGCGACAGTCGTCGCAGGGCGCCGGAAAGAAATGATCCCTGTCAGCTCTGCGAAAGACGAGGTCTGCCACCCTGGCGTCTGCCCAGGGAGAGGTTTTCGACCCTTCTTTCAGACGTTCCCGGAGGAGACGAGCCCGTTTCTTGCGGGAACGTTTTTTATTGATGGTGCCTTTGGCGATTCCCTCTGTCCATGGTTTGGCGCTGTCTCTGAGAACAGGAGTGAGCCGTGTCCCCTTCCATTTCCCTTCGGGATCTGCCATCCATCGGGGCCTTGCTGGACGATGGGTCGGTGAGAGAGCGTTTTTGTCAATTTCCCCGGAAAATGATCGTGGGAGCTATGCGCCGGGTAGCAGCCCAGTGGCGAGGGCTCATCCGCCGGGGAGAAGATCCGCCCCGTGGAGTTTCCCGGGATGTCTTTCTGGATCAGGTTGAGCAGGAGTTGGTCAACATGGCCAGACCCAGTTTGCAGCCGGTGATCAACGCCACAGGGGTAGTTCTGAATACCAATCTGGGACGGGTTCCCCTGCCCGGCGAGGCCGTTCAGGCCCTGAGCCGTGTCGCCTGCGGGTATTGCAACCTGGAGATGGAGCTGGCGTCGGGCAAACGGGGACATAGAGGCGCCCATGTGGAGGGTTTACTCACCAGGCTGACCGGTGCGCCATCCGCCATGGTGGTCAACAACAACGCCGCAGCCGTCCTGCTTGTCTTGAACACCTTCGCCAAGGGAAAAGAGGTGATCGTCTCCCGGGGTGAGCTCATCGAGATAGGGGGGTCTTTTCGTCTTCCCGAGGTGATGGCCAGCAGCGGGGCGCATCTGGTGGAGGTAGGCACTACCAACAGGACATATCTAGAGGACTATAAGAAAGCTATCACCGGGAAAACCGCCCTGTTGTTCCGCAGCCATACATCCAACTACCAACTGGTGGGTTTTACACATCGTCCGTCCCTTCAGGATCTGGCACGGCTGGGCAAAAGGCGCCGTCTGCTGGTCGTTGAGGATCTGGGCAGCGGTCTTCTGGCGCATACGGAAGAGAGTGCCCTGACCGACGAGCCCACGGTGGTGGAGATGGTGAAAGCCGGGGTGGACCTGACCACCTTCAGCGGCGACAAGCTTCTGGGTGGGCCTCAGTGCGGCATCATCTTGGGTCGCCAGCGTCTTACCAGCCAATTGCGAAAAAACCCGCTCTCCCGGGCCATCCGGCCCGGCAAGCTCACTCTCGCCGCCCTGGAAGCAGTTCTACGTCTTTACGCATATGCCGATCGGCCCGCCGAACAGCTGTCTCATCTCCGGCTGATCCTCCAACCTGCTGTCTCTGTGCGGCGCCGGGCCAGGCGTTTGCTGGGAAAGCTCAGGCCTGTGTTGGGGGATGATCTGGAAGCCGAGCTGCTGGGTGGGTTCTCGGAGGTAGGTGGTGGTTCCTGTCCCGGTGTCCGCATGCCCACCTGCTTAATTGGATTGCGCGCTGCGCGCTTTTCGCCGGCCCAGTTGGCCCGCAGTCTGCGAACAGGTTCACCCCCGGTGGTGGGGAGGGTGGCCGGCAACCGGCTGTTGTTGGATCTGAGAACGGTCTCTTCCCGGGAGTTGAGCGACTTGCAGCGAGCCCTGGTCCGGTTGTGTGAGCAGGTTCACCAAAACCGAAGTGAGGGGAGCGTATCGAGGTGAAGGGGGCGACGAGTCCTGGTGTCATCGTGGGCACTGCCGGTCACGTGGATCACGGCAAGACACGGCTGATCAAAGCTCTCACCAGCGTGGACACAGACCGGCTGGCTGAGGAGAAAAGGCGGGGGTTGACCATCGATCTGGGGTTTGCCCCCCTGGACTTGCCCGGGTACGGTCGCGTGGGCATCGTCGATGTGCCCGGGCATCAGCGTTTTTTGAAGAATATGCTGGCCGGTGTGGGCGGCATCGACCTGGCCCTTCTGGTGGTGGCCGCCGACGAGGGGATCATGCCGCAGACCCGGGAACACTTTGAGATCCTGCGCCTTTTGGGGATTCCCAAACTGCTGGTGGTGGTCAGCAAGGTGGATGTGGTGGATGCGGAGCTGGCCGATCTGGTGGCCGAGGAGGTCCGGGATTTTCTTCAGGGAACATATTTGCAGGACAGCCCGGTCTTGAAGGTCTCGGCCGTCACCGGGGCAGGCCTTGAAGAGCTGATCACCCGGATGGACCAGGCTGTCGCGGCTTTGCCTCCTCGAGATGTACACGGCCTTTGCCGGCTGTCCGTAGACCGGGTTTTTGTGCTCCAGGGCATCGGCACGGTGGTTACCGGCAGCCTGACCCATGGGGTCATCTCTAAGGGCGAGGAGGTAGTGGTTTATCCCCAGGGCTTGAAAGCCCGCGTTCGGCAGATTCAAGTTCATCACCAGCAGGAACCAAGAGTCGTTGCCGGGCACCGTGTGGCCCTCAACCTTGCCGGAATAGGAAAAGACCAGCTTCGACGGGGCGAGGTTATCTCCACCGCGGGCGCTTTTGATCCCTCCCAGAGGCTGGATGTTAAACTGAAGATCGTGGGCCAGGAGTTGGTGGTCAAAGATTGGACCCGCGTGCGTCTCTACCTGGGCAGCGTGGAGATTCTGGCCAGGCTGGTCATCCTCTCGGCTAAAGAGGTGCAGAGCGGCCAGGAAGTTTACGGCCAGCTTCGTCTGGAGGCTCCCACCGTGGCCTGGTACGGCGATCGGTTCATCCTGCGCGCTTATTCCCCGCAGATTCTACTGGGTGGTGGTGTTGTGCTGAATCCAATTCCCCCGAAACACCGGCGGTTTGACCCTCTCGTCCTGCGAAGTCTGCAGGCCAGGGATGGTGGGGACATCTCTCAGATTCTTCTGAGGGATCTCTCCCGCGGACCGCTGCTGGCGGAAAATTGGAGGAAAAACCTTCGTCTGTCGGAAGAGCGCCTGAAGGCCGTCGTTGCGAAGCTCGATGATCAGGGGAAGCTCACAGTTCTGGGTCGTTTTCTGTTGGGATTAGATGATATGCAGGAGATCAAGAGCCGGATTCTGTCTCTAATCGAGGAATTTCACCGTCTTTACCCTCTTAAAACCGGGATGTCCAAGGAGGAATTGAAGGGCAGGATCGGTTACCCTGGCCAGCTGGTGGAAGAGGTTCTTGCCGATCTTGACCAGGTAGAGGTCCGGGGGGACCAGGTGAGACAGAGAGGCCAGCGGATTCGTTTTTCCAAGGAGCAGGAACAGGAGAAGGAGAGAATTGAGGCCCTGTTCCTGGAGCAAAAGTTAAGCCCGCCCACAAGAAGGGAGCTGTTGGCGGAATTCGACCCCAAGGTCTTCTACGCTCTGGTGAAACAGGGAGTTCTGGTTGGGCTTAGCGAGGAGATATATCTGCATTGCTCCGTCCTGGAGGAGGCCAAGGAACTCGTCCAGAAGGAGATGATTCGCCGGGACCAGATGCGGCTCAGCGAGCTGAAAGAGGTATGGGGGACTACCCGCAAATTCGCTGTGCCCCTGGCTGAATACTTGGACCGGATCGGGTTTACCCAGAGGATAGGCGACCAGAGAAGGTTGGTCGAGGGCCGATAGATGTTTGTGCGAAAGGCGGATCCTGGTTAAAAACTTGGTTAT
>CBDUWG010000044.1:0-9064 GCA_965370845.1 uncultured bacterium | reverse complement strand
CTAGCGGTGATAGCGCTTACGGTATGTCTCTTGGCAGCCTGCCAGACTGATTCGCCTCAGGAGCCTGGTGACAAACCACAAATGCCTGCGGACATGCCCGATGACTTCCACGTTCGCTACGACTATTTCGGACAAGCCGTATCCCCAAAGTATCACTATGACTACTTCATCCTTCTGGACCGGGTTTCCCAGGATACGATTTCGTTCCATCCCGACTATATGGAGAGTAATCCACCCATCTGGATCGAGACGTTTGACGCCGCGGACGAAGCGCTTGAGGATCTCTGGGACCTGATGGTTGACGAAGACCTGTTCCGGGACAGCTGGGCACGCACGCCGGACACCCTCTTTGGCGCTTGGACAAGGATCCTGCAGGTCACGGCCGCGGATGAGCATTACACCGTCCCCAAGTGGGTCCAGGACACGACGTCCGCAAACGCGGTGTATCGCCGAATCGATTCGCTGGTTCCGGCCGCGGTCTGGGATAGCTTGTGGGTTTGGCGCGAGCGGTATATCGCTGATACGACCCAGGTCGGTGGCGGCGTTGGAGGAGAGTTAAAAGACCAATGATAGTAGAACTAGTGAAAATTGAGCAGGCAGCGTAATCAATGTAGATAGAACAAGGAATCTCTAATCCCAGCCGTATCAAGTAAAAAAAGTCTTGACAACGGCTTTCTTTTTAGCAATACTTTTAGGATAAGGTTCTGCCCAAGCATGGCCACATTAACAATCAATTATTACTGTTCAGGTCTTTTCCTTTACGCAACGCGCAACAAGTTGTTTTTAACTGTGCGCCTGTAGCTCAGTTGGACAGAGCAACGGACTTCTAATCCGTAGGCCGCTGGTTCGAATCCAGCCAGGCGTGCTTCTACAGTGATCCTATGTGGTGGATGTAGCTCAGTTGGTTAGAGCACCAGGTTGTGGCCCTGGGGGTCGAGGGTTCAATTCCCTTCATCCACCCCATTTTTTTATTTCGCTCTCTGACTCAGCTCTTCTGGGAAGATGTTTCCAGGGGGTAGATAGTATGTGAGCGGGCGAGCGCCGGATTGTCAATATGCAGCAAAGCCATGCAGATGTCACCGAAAGAGGCCGTTGGATCTTATCCAGCGGCTGAGTATTGTTTTATATCGTTCAAGAAAAATGCCCATGAATTCAGAACTGTCCAAAGGTGATTCTTTTAGAAGTTGACTGATTTTGTCTGTCACTTTAAATTTGCCAAATCCAGTTCAAGATTAGACATTCGCAGAAGGTCATTTCAAAAGGGAGCAGATTAAAATGTCTGAATGTCAGCACCAGTGGGAGATGACGAACATCCAGTTTGGTTTTGTTGTCTTCGAGAAGTGCTTTCACTGTAATGGGCTAAGAACATATTTCTCTTTAGAGGACACTCCTATTCTGGGGGATAGATATCGTGAGGGAGACCATTACTGGAGCCGGATGGAAAACGCTCAATCCTTTAGATTTGACCTGCGATGCACAGAGTGCGATCATGTGGAAAAATTCAGAGACCTGATGGGTTTATTGCACTGCAGCGGATGTTTGGCCGATTGTGAAGTGGAACGGTTGCAAAGGAAATATAAGGCAGAGCGAACTTTCCTTCTGGTGGCATTCGGTTTCCTCCCCAAGGCACTGACGGAGCCGATTCCGGCGCGTAGGCTGGATATTCTCACTGATTATTTCAACCAGAGGAGGGATACCTCTCGCTCGAAGATTAAGATTGTGCCATTTCATTTGATCGAAGACCTCTCCCGCTGTGAGGGTGATTTTATTCACGACGTGGGTATGCTTTCCCAAGAACCGGTCACGGAGAGAAAGCCACTGTTTTAATAGCGAGGTTTTTTGGTTTTACACAAAAGTGGAGGAGGGTTTTCAATGACCATCAATGAATTGGTTGAAAAAATAGGTTTGAGATCTCTCAGCGAGTTTGAGGATCGAGAGGTGCACGGTGTTTTCGTCTCAGACATGGTTAGCGATGTGATGGCCGGTGCAAAATCAGGGGACCTGTGGTTGACGGTCCAGACTCACAAAAGCATCGTCCCGGCGGCTAATCTTGTGGATGTCTCGGCGGTTATTATCACCAGCGGCAAGCAGGTTCCACAGGAGACAATTGATCTGGCCAGCAAGTTCAACATCGCTATTCTCTCCATCGAGTTGCCCACTTTTGAACTGGTGGGAAAGCTTTATGGGTTGGGTTTGGGGGCCGCGTAGCCAACCGGGAGAATTGCTAGAAACGCTCGACTTCGGTCCGTGCAGATCAGGTCTCTTTGTGATCAATACCAACTTATGGAGAAAAACAACCGCTGTGCAGATAACAGTGATCAAAGATGCCTTGCAGGCCACCGTCATCGAGGGGGAAGACAAACTAGATGCCGTGGTCGAACACGTGTATGCATCTGACCTGATGAGTGATGTCTTGGCCTTCGGAAAACCAAATTCGATTTTGCTCACCGGGCTGGCCACCCGGCAGGCCATCATCTCCGCTCACATGGCGGAGTTCGAGGGGGTTGTGTTTATTCGGGGCAAAATACCCAAGGATGGTGCGGAAAAGTACGCCAGAGAGCAGAGCCTTATCCTGCTTTCCACGGAGCTGGATATGTACGATGCTTGCGTAAGGATAGACGCCATGGAAAGAGGAGGAGCCCTGCGGCGGAAACCCGGACCCCTTGAAGAAGAAGCGCAGAAAATTCTGCTCAGTCATGAATTCTACATCGAGGGGAGCGATTTTACCAATGCCGGGATGGCCTCCACAGAGATTAAATCTGTTCTGAAAAAAATAGGATTTGATCCCAAGCTCGTTCGCCGAGTGGCCATCTCAACTTACGAGGGCGAGATGAACGTGGTCATGCATGCTGAGAGGGCCAAAGTCTTTCTAACGGTGACTCCAGAGGTCATAGAGGTAGTGATCGATGATGAAGGTAAGGGCATCCCCGATGTGGACTTAGCCTTGCAACAGGGCTATACGACCGCCACCGAGGAGATGAGAGCAATGGGATTCGGCTCCGGAATGGGGCTGCCTAACATAAAGAAGAACTCGGATGAGCTGGAGATAGAAAGCAAGGTTGGAAAGGGCACCACGCTGAAAATGAGGTTTTTCATCTAAAAGCTTTTTTATAGGGGAACAGAGATAAATTGGTGCAATATTATCATGCTCATAAAATAGATTTGGACAGGTGTCGCGGACACATGACTTGCATGCGCTACTGTCCAACACAGGCCGTCCGGGTTCGAGGGGGCAAGGCGATTTTCTCCCAGGAGCTCTGTATCGATTGTGGCACCTGCATATCCGCTTGCCCAGAAGGGGCCATCATTCCCATTTCTGATCCCATTGGGGAGATCTCCCATTTCAAATATAAGGTGATTGTGCCATCCCCGGTGCTGTATTCACAATTCGACGCCAGCATTCATCCTTACATCATTCATCTGGCTCTAAAAGAGCTCGGATTCGACGAGGTCGTGGATGTTGGTATTTCCTCGGCGGGTCTGTCCAGGGTGCTGGTAAAATTCATGGAGGAATATCGAGGTCGGCTTCCGCTCATATCTTCTCATTGTCCATCCATACTGCGCTTGATCCAGGTGAAATATCCCGATCTGGTGGAACTACTTCTGCCGCTGGATGCGCCCCGGGAGGTTACCGCCCGGGAGATTAGAAGGAGCTTCCCAGCTAAATTAAAGCTGAAGCCGGAGGAAATTGGCATCATATACACGGCTACCTGCCCGGCCAAGATAGTCTCTATCAAGCAGCCGGCCGAAAAATCCAGGTCCTGGTTTGATGCCGCCATGGCCATAAATGACATTTACCCTGTATTGTTGCCACATGTCGTGGCCATAAAGGAAACATTTGACGAAAGCCAGGTTCCTGAGGATTTTTTCTTCGATACAGGTTGGACCAACCTGGGAGGTTTAGCCAAGTCGGCAGAGATGGAGAATTGGCTGGCCGTCTCGGGGTTGGATCACGTGATGAAAATACTCGACGATGTGGAGAACTCACGACTGCGCAATATCGATTTTGTGGAGGCCATGTCCTGTATGCTGGGTTGCCTGGGCGGGTCATTTAACGTGGAAAACCCCTATGTGGCTCGAGCCAACAGCATTAAGCAACGGGAAAAATATCAAAAACACATTAAAATTAACGATGAGGATGTGGACAGAAAGCTGAAAGAGGGGTATTACGTTCTGGGAAACCCGGTCTTGCCTCGTCCGACCACATTCTTCGACACAGATCTGGAGACCTCTATCAAGAGGATGAAGGAAAAAGAGAGAGTCTATCAGAAACTCCGCCAGATAGACTGCGGTTGCTGCGGTTCGCCGACCTGCCTGGCTTTTGCTGAGGATTTTGTCAGAGGAGAGGTAAAGCTCACTGATTGCGTCTTTCTGGCAGGAAAGGTAGAGGAGAAATAACAGAAGGGCGATTATTTTTAAAGCTGAACGGGAGCATGTTCTGTGATAGATAGAGAACGGGGCGATATATTTAATGGGTTTTCAGGTGAGCAAGGGGATTTGATTCCCATTCTGCAGAGGGTTCAAGAAAAGGCCGGGTATATCTCGAAGGGCGCTATAGAGGCTATTTCCCAGTTTTTGAAGATCTCGGAAAATCAGATCTTTGGGGTAGCCTCTTTTTATTCCCAGTTTCGATTCACGGAGCCGGGCAGAAACTCCATTAAGGTCTGTATGGGAACCGCTTGCCATGTGCGCGGAGGGCAGATCCTTGGCCTTGTCCTGGAGAGAGAGCTCGCTATTTCAGCGGGGCAAACAACCGAAGATAAGAGGTTCGATCTCCAGCGAGTGGCCTGTCTGGGGTGCTGTGCGCTGGCCCCGGTGATCCAGATCAACGATGATATCTACAGCCGAATGACCGTTATTCGTCTGAAAGAGGTCTTGGAAAAATATGAATAGTTTCCAAAAAACAAAACAAGAAGCTAGGCGA
Source organism: uncultured bacterium (assembly GCA_965370845.1). Lineage (GTDB taxonomy): Bacteria > SM23-81 > SM23-81 > SM23-81 > SM23-81 > DAOVRJ01. Next base: position 4,140 of record CBDUWG010000044.1, on the reverse strand, counting down.
AAGTGGGACTTGTTGAATAACAGCAAGATGCCCATCATCTATATGGGCACCGCTACCTGCGGCAGGGCCGCTGGTGCCCTGGAAGTGCTGGAGTCGGTTAAGAAGATTCTCCGGGAAAAGCGACTGAAGGCCAAGATTGTCCAGGTGGGGTGTATTGGACCCTGTTATCTAGAACCGCTTATGGACATCACTATGCCGGGGCGCCCTCGAATAAGCTATGCTAATGTCAACTTAGAAAAGGCCAAAAAGATAATTGAGTCCTACCTGATAAAAAACGATCCGCAGACCAAGCTTGCCGTGGGGCACTTCGGAGATGAGAGCGACGAATTCACGAATGGAATTCCTCGTTTCTTCGATCTTCCCATGTTGAAACCACAACAGAGGGTGGTGCTCAGAAACTGCGGGTTCATAGATCCCCAGCAGATTGACCACTATCTGGCCAACGATGGCTATCTAGGCATCATTAATGCTTTCCATAAAGGTTGGCAAAAGGTCATCTGCGAGGTCCAGGAAGCGGGGTTGCGCGGCAGGGGTGGCGCCGGATTTCCCACCTTCAAGAAATGGCAGATATGCAGAAGCTCTCCCGGAAAGACCAAGTACCTGATCTGCAATGCCGACGAGGGGGACCCGGGTGCCTTCATGAACCGATCTTTGTTGGAGGGCGATCCGCACTCGGTTCTGGAGGGGATGCTGATTGCCGCCTACGCCATTGGTGCCAGTCAAGGATACATCTACATAAGGGCGGAGTATCCATTGGCCATTACTCGTTTAAAGAGAGCCATCTCTCAGATGCGTGAATATGGATTGTTGGGTAAGAACATCCAAAACTCAGGATTTGATTTCGACATAGTCATTAAAGAGGGGGCAGGGGCCTTCGTCTGCGGAGAGGAAACAGCGCTTATCGGTTCCATAGAGGGCAAAAGGGGCATGCCCAAGTCCAGGCCTCCCTTTCCTGCCGTCGCCGGTCTTTATGGCAAGCCCACAATCATCAACAACGTGGAGACCCTGGGTACTCTTCCGAACATTTTGCGCAACGGGGCCACCTGGTACAAGCAGTTTGGTACCCAGGGGAATCACGGCACAAAGACTTTCTCCCTGGTCGGAAAAATACGCCGCTCCGGGCTCATTGAGGTGCCCCTGGGAATGACGCTAAGACAGATCATCTTCGACATCGGAGGAGGTACCAGGAAGCCTTTTAAAGCGGTCCAAACGGGCGGACCTTCAGGGGGATGTCTTTCCGAGGAGTTCTTGGACACGCCGGTGAATTACGAGTCTCTGGCGGCGGCTGGGTCAATTATGGGCTCCGGTGGTCTCATCGTGATGGATGAGGATACCTGTGTGGTGGATGTGGCCCACTATTTCCTGGATTTTACGCAACAGGAGTCATGTGGCAAGTGCTCTCCCTGTCGTGTGGGAACGCGGCATCTGGTGGAGATTCTGGAGAGGATCACAAAAGGTCAGGGACAGCCGGAAGATCTATCTAAGCTGCAAACTTTAGGCGATACCATAAAAAGAGGTTCTCTTTGCGGTTTGGGACAGACTGCTCCAAATCCGGTTTTGACGACGCTGCGCTATTTTCGCCCGGAATATCTCCTGCATATCAAGGAGAAATACTGCCCGGCAGCGGTATGTCGGGAGCTCGTCGAATACCGGGTTGTTCCCGGAAAGTGTACTGGGTGTCAGCGTTGCGTAAGCGTGTGTCCCACCGGAGCCATCACCGGTCCGCGGGCGGAACCGCACAACCTGGATCCGACCAAGTGTATCAAATGCAGAGCCTGCTACGAAATATGTCGTTTCGACGCCATTGCCGGAGATGCTATCGTTATCAGGTCCCGGCGGGAAATTGCCGATGAGCAAACGCAGTAAGACAGTCAAGATCACCATGGACAACAAGGTCCTCCAGGTGAAGCGGGAGCTGACCATCTTACAGGCTGCCGAATGCCATGGCATATACATCCCCACTCTCTGTGCCCACCAAGCATTAACTCCTTTTGGAGGGTGTCGCATGTGCATCGTGGAGGTTGAGGCGATGCGTGGTTTTCCCACAGCATGCACAACCCCGGTTCAGGAGGGGATGGTCATCAGAACTCACACCGCCCAGGTTCAAAATGAGAGAAGGGAAATATTGCAGTTGATTTTGAGCGAGCACACCTCCAGTTGTTTGATCTGTGGCCAAAAGGATGAGTGCCGGGAATATATGGGCACCATCCGTAAGGCGGGCGTGATCACAGGATGTCGGTATTGTCCAAAGGATGGACAATGTGAGCTACAGGACGTTGTGGAATATATGGGGCTGAAAGAGATCGACTATCCTATATACTATAGACAGTTGCGAGTGGAAAAAGAGGATCCTTTCTACGACCGGGATTACAACCTTTGTATCTTATGTGGAAGATGTATTCGCATGTGCCAGGAGATACGAATGGCCAATGTCTTGGCCTTCAAGCAGAGAGGACGCCAAACGGTTATTGGTCCTGCGTATGACAGAACTCATCTGCAAGCTGGCTGTGAGTTCTGCGGGGCTTGTGTTTCCGTTTGCCCGACCGGTGCTCTTTCCGAAAAAGCCCGGAAATGGGAAGGAAAAGCGGAACGGGAAGAGGTTACGACCTGCTCCCTGTGTGGAGTGGGGTGTCAGGTGCGGCTTTTAATAAAGGGAGAGAGGGTTATCGGCAGCCTGCCGGCAGAGGATCCGTTGGTGAATGATGGGCAGCTTTGCGTGAAGGGAAGATTCTGTGTGACAGAATTGGTCAACAACCACCGGCGCTTAAGGAAACCGTACAGAACTCAAAACGGAGCTGAGCTACAGATCTCGTGGGAACAAGCCATCGAACTGGCCGCGGAAAAGCTATCCGACTGCCCCGCGGAGCGATTTGGCCTGCTTATTTCGTCCAACTGCACGAACGAGGATTTGTATGTGGCCCAAAAATTTGCCCGCGTAGTGATGGGTTCTGTGAACATCGACACCACTGCAAGAAAATTCTATGGACCTGGGTTCAACGATTACCTGAATCTGATGAAGATGAGTGTTCCTCTTGCGGACTTGAGCAAGGCTTCCCTCATCCTTTGCATCGGGCTGGATACGAGGTTCGGAAGATCGGTGGTGGGCGTGCAGCTTCGCAAGGCTATCGAGAGAGGAGCAAAAGTCATTACCATAAACCCCAGGAATAATAATCTGACCATGATCGCCGAAAAATGGCTTCAGCCTGTTCCTGACGAGATGGTTCATCTTCTGCGTTCTCTTGTGAAGTTGACGGAGAAGAAGGGCAAGCGGATCATGCGGTCCGCATCCAGCAGAAAAAGAGGCGATCTCGCCGATGAGCTTTCCGATGTGGCCGAGATGCTGGGGGATGCCTGCGCGCCTGTGATCCTTGTGGGGTCGGAATTTCTACAGCGCAGAGAAAGTCCACAGATTCTCGAGGCCATCGGGAAATTAGCGCGAAACACTTGTGCTGGGGTTCTCCCGCTGCCAGCTCAGAGCAATTTGTATGGTTCTGTGCTCATGGGGGCTTACCCCGAACTTCTGCCCGGCGGTTTTTCCTCTATGGATAAGGTGAGAGCTGGAGATTTAAGCGAGAAATGGAGTGCGGATATACCTGCTTTCTCCTCTAGATGGAGCGCAGAGGCGCTTTTATGGGGAAGAAAGATGAAAGTGGCGTACCTAATAGGAGTTGTCCCTCCAAGCTGCGAGCTTCTTTCTGAATTCACCATTTTCCAGAACATCTATCCTCCCGGTTCACCTGGCCAGGCTGATCTTGTTCTTCCTGCGGCCGCTTTTACAGAGACGGATGGAACGTCCATAAATGGGGAGGGTAGAATTCAGCGGGTCAGAAAAGCAGTGCATCCTCCCGGGGAAGCCTTGCCCGATTGGGAGATACTATGCCGGATCGCCCGAAAGCTGGGCAAAAAAGGGTTTGATTTCGGCAATGTTCGCCAGATCCACAAAGAGATCTCTCGCTTTGTGGAGGGATTTGGGAATTTCGCTAAACCAAAACGCAAGGCAAGTCCCCTGCTGATCGAGGGAGAGCTGAGGGTTATGCGGCGAAAATCAGCGGGGAAGAAGAGAGCCGGCAAGAAGCCGCCGTTCATGATGAATGTGTCCACCGTTGAGAACATTTATCGTGGTTTTCCGCTCACCGACTG
>CBDUWG010000043.1:0-9084 GCA_965370845.1 uncultured bacterium | reverse complement strand
AGGGATGGTAAAAATTGGATAGCAAGATTGCAGGAGCGGGAGAAGATAAAAACAGGTATCAAATCGCTGAAAGTGGGCTTCAACCGGATTTATGGTTATTATATTGAGGTCACCAAGGCTAACCTATCGCTTGTGCCAGATGATTACCAGCGAAAACAGACTATGACTAATGCCGAGAGGTTCATTACTCCAGAACTGAAGGAGCAGGAGGCAAAGATACTGGGTGCTGAAGACCGTATAAAAGATCTGGAGTATAAGCTTTTCGTTCAAGTGAGGACTGAAGTCGCTGAGGTTGCCGGCAAAATCAGACAAAACGCTCGTTTGATTGCTCAGTTGGATCTTCTGACTTGTCTTGCCACGGTGGCCGTAGAGAACAATTATTGCCGTCCGATCGTAGATGACGGGGATCGGCTCTCCATCGTAGATGGACGTCATCCTGTGGTGGAAAAACTCATGAAGGATGAAGAGTTCATTCCCAATGACACCCTGATGGACAACGATAATGATCAGATACTTTTGATCACCGGCCCAAATATGGCTGGAAAATCTACGTACTTGCGTCAGGTAGGGCTCATTGTTCTTATGGCTCAGTTGGGTTCATTTGTTCCGGCCAAGGAGGCCAGGATAGGGGTGGTGGATCGCATTTTTACCCGGGTCGGTGCTACGGACAGTCTGGCCACTGGAGAGAGCACATTTTTGGTTGAGATGAACGAGACGGCTAACATTTTGCACAACGCCACAAGCAGAAGCCTTCTTTTATTGGATGAGATCGGTCGCGGAACCAGCACATTTGATGGGTTGTCCATAGCCTGGGCCGTAGCTGAGTATATCCACAACACACCCCGAATATCAGCTAAGACATTATTTGCCACGCATTATCACGAGCTCACCGAGTTGGCCCTTATTTTGGATCGCGTAAAGAACTACAACGTTGCCGTGCGAGAGTGGCAGGACCATATCGTTTTTTTGAGGAAGATCGTAGAGGGTGGCTGCGATCACAGCTACGGCATTCAGGTGGCACGACTGGCTGGTTTGCCCAAAGAGGTGATCGAAAGGGCCAAGGAAGTTCTTGCCAACTTGGAAGATGCGGAGCTTACTCCCAACAAGATCCCCAAACTGGCCATAGGGCCTCACGCACCTCCCATGGCTTGCTCACCTCAGATGAGTCTGTTTGTATCCCAGGACCATCCCGCGCTGGAGATGCTCAGGAAAATGGACATCGATCAGCTCACGCCTGTTGAGGCTTTAAACATCTTGAGCCAAATGAAAGAGAAGGAAGAATTTATCTAAGAAACTAAAGTGCTATATGTCTATAAAAAGTTTTGGTGGAGTTCCCTAATGTCTCAGCAGATTCAAATTCTCTCAAAGTCCTTGGTTGATAAAATATCAGCCGGTGAGGTTGTAGAACGACCGGCCTCTGTGGTAAAGGAGTTGGTGGAAAACGCCATCGATGCCAGGTGTACCAAGGTTCGTGTAGAGATCACAGGTGGGGGAGGAGACCTGATTAGGGTTTCCGATGACGGATGCGGCATGAGCCGTGATGATGCCATCCTGGCCTTTAAACGACACGCCACCAGCAAAATAGCTACGGAAAAGGATCTTGAAAGCATAGAGTCTCTTGGTTTTCGGGGTGAGGCGCTGCCCAGCATAGCCGCCGTGTCTTTTATTGAACTATCCACAAAGGATCAGACATCTCCCTGGGGAACTTTTGTGGAAATGATTGCTGGGGAAGAGAAGAGAATCGAAGAGGTGGGCAGGCCGGTGGGGACCACCGTTACCGTCAAAAGACTTTTTTTTAACACCCCGGCAAGGCTAAAATTCCTGAGGAAACCAAACACGGAGTTTCGCAGAATATTGGATCTGATTTCCAATCTGGCTCTGGCGCATCAGAATGTCGGTTTTAAGCTTATTCATAATGGTCGCCAGAAGTTGAACTTACCTCCCAGCAAAGAACTGAAAGAAAGATTGTTATACCTTTGGCCTAAGGATGTGGTGGAGGGTCTGGTTTTCTTCGCTGAGTCAGCTTCTAACATGGACATCACAGGATGCATAGGCAAACCTGAGATCTCCAGAACCAATCGGCAACACCAAACCTTCATCGTCAACCGGCGTCCGGTGGTGGACAGAACTCTCAGCCACGCGCTTTACCAAGGATATCAATCTATTTTCCAAAAGGATAGGCACCCTGCCTCGGTTATTATGCTAAATATAGAACCTGGGCTGGTAGACATCAATGTACATCCATCCAAAAAGGAGGTTAGATTCCAAGAAGGGAGGTCTGTTCACGATTTGCTGGGTTTTGCTGTCAACAAAGCTCTCTCCGGTGTGGCGCCGCTTTCCAGTCTGAGGGAAGAGCTCACCGGAAAAGACAGAAGCATTCGCCAGAGTTATCTCCGGGATAAATCCGTTCCTTACGTCACTGGAAATTTACCCTTGCAGTTATCCCAGGGTAAATTATCTCTCCCAAACAGAGAAATCTCTTTTCCATCTGTGTCCGGAAAGCTAAGGACTGAGAAGGAGCCGATCTCTTTCTGGCAACTTCATGGACTGTATGTCTTTGCTGCCATCAAGAGTGGTCTTGTGATCATCGATCAGCACGCCGCGCACGAGCGGGTTCTTTACGAGCAGGCCAAGAAAAACTTCGCAGAATCAGCTGCCACCTCCCAACAGCTACTTTTCCCTCAGGTCGTTGAGCTATCTCAGAGCGAGCTTCAGCTACTTGACGAACACCAGGACCTGTTATCAAAACTGGGTTTCTGTGTGCGGTCGTTCGGGTCAAATTCTGTTCTGATAGAAGCAGAACCAGCTGCTCTCAAAGCCTCTGGTAATGGGAAGGTTCTTCGGGAAATTTTGGATGATCTGGGCACCAATAAGTACGTTGATTTGGATCGAGAGGAAAAGATGGCTCGTTCTTTCGCCTGTAAGGGAGCCATCAAGGCAGGTGATGCTTTGACGCAGGAGGAGATGAATTCTCTGGTGAATATGCTGTTTTCTACTTCAGCACCGTACACCTGTCCACACGGTAGGCCGACCATAATTCGTATGAGCTTGGAAGAGCTGGGCAGAAAATTCGGCCGCTGAAATTCATCTCCCAGGGGAAACGGCATGATCATCGTGCCTATTGTTATCGGACCCACCGGCGTGGGCAAGACCGAAATTGTCCTTAGGGCGGTGCAAAATATTGATGCGCAGATAGTTTCTGCAGACTCCAGACAGATTTACCGGTACATGGATATCGGAACGGCAAAGCCCACCGCACAGCAGCGTCAGTGTGTACCTCACCATCTGGTGGATTGTGTCGAACCGGATGAAAAAATGAACGCCGCTGTGTATGGTCGAAAAGCCAGAGAGATTATCTCTCACCTCTTGCAGGATGGGAAAATACCTGTGGTAGTGGGAGGAAGTGGTCTGTATCTACGGGCTCTTTTAGGACGGTTTTTCGAAGGTCCCGGTGCCGACCCGGAAATTCGAAAGAGGCTGGAACAGGAGGAGTCACAGACAGGTCCAGGATCTTTGTATCGCCGTCTGATGAAAGTAGACCCGCAGAGCGCCGGTCGTATTCACCCACATGATCTTTTGAGGACTATTCGTGCTCTGGAAGTACATAAGATGACAGGCATTTCTTTGTCACGTTGGCAGGAGAAAGGACCTTATTGCCAGCCGAATTTCTCTTGGTGCAAGCTGGGTTTATTTCGCCAGCGAACAAGTCTGTACCGACGCATCGGGAGCCGAGCCGATCAGATGATGACCCAAGGACTTCTAGAAGAAGTTCGCAGCTTGCTTTCGCGCGGTTATTCTCCCCAGCTTACGGCCTTGTCCACCGTGGGGTATCAGGAGATGATCTCCCACCTGGAGGGCCGAATGGATCTTAATAAAGCGATTGCTCGCTTTAAACAAAATACAAGACAGTATGCCAAGCGTCAGATGACCTGGTTTGGCAAAGATCAGGAAATTCTTTGGTTCCAAGCCGACCGAGAACAAGAGCAGTTGCGCTTAACCATCCAGAGACTAAGAGAGGGGGAGATGCCTGAGGCAAAAGAGTTCAAAAGGCGCAAAGCTCTTTTGCAATCATCCTGGTCTCAACAACTTTCTAAAAAGCAGTTTGGAAAGATCAAGAAAGAGAATCGAGCTTTACCCTAAGTGCTTAGCAAAAAGATAATTGAAAAACATCGATCGAACAAAGTTAGTGTATTAAAGCTATAACGTTTATAGGGTGTAAATTGATTAGTTCGCCGGCCATCTGCCCAAACTTATTTGGGGGATATCGTATGTTTCAGAGATATCACTATTTAGCGGGTATTGCTTTGTTATCCTGTATGGTCTTAATCGCTAGCACCTTAATTCACGGAGAGCTTATCCAGGAGGCGACCGATTCGGGGTGCGTCGATTGGGGACGATTAACCATTAAATGCACCGGAGTGGGGGAACCAAGTACTGAGCCGACCTCCGCTCCCGGTCATCACAGGGTCATTAAGTCCTCCCGATTAGATGCCATCAAAAAGCTGCTCAGAACTATCAGGGGGATATCTATAACATCAGAGACCACCGTTGATCAGATCATGAATGCCGATGATGCCATTCAAGAACGGGTGAAAGAATTGATAAAAAAATTCCGTGAAGTCGGAGTTCATTATATGTCAGATGGCTCAGTGGAGATCGATGTGGAGCTTTCTTTCCGCGGGGCACTGCTGGAGCTTCTACTCCCCCCATCGGGAGGGGGGAGGAGGATCTCCGACGGGTTGCTTTGTCCTCTATGCGGCCAGCCATGGCCAGAGGGAAAGGAAGTGCCCCGAGATCTCAAGCTGCTCATACCCCAGGGTGGTCCAGCGGAACCATTCAGTGGTTTGGTGATCGATGCCCGTGGTTTGGGGTTAACACCCGCTTTGGCTCCCAAAGTGCTGAATGAGGCAGGTAAAACAGTATACGGTGTTGGTTTCGGCAAACGGCTCCGCTCTTTGGCCGGGGGGATTGTGGGATATGAGCAGGATCTGGAGCGAGCCCAAAATAGGGACCGGGTGGCTCCGAATGCCTTGGTAGTGAAAGGTATCAGCGCCCAGGGAACCAACAGAACGGATGTGGTGATCGGCAACGACTATGCGGCTGTGCTGCACAGCATGCCTGAACATCTCCTTTTTATGGAACATGCTCGAGTGATCATCGTGATAGATTGATGGCAGCAATTCCTGAAATCTCGTCAACCATATGGAGAGAAGTGAATGAAAGTGAGTAAATTTCTGCAGATAGCTTTTTTCCTGATTCTTTTCGCCGTGGCAACGGATTGTGCCCAGAGGTCGATAGAACGCGAAGAGGTAGTTTTAAGCACCCCTGTGAGCTGTTATCTCCAGGGCAAACATTGTTTAAGTCAGCGAGATCTAAAAGAGGCCAGGCGCCAGTTCCAAAGAGCTTGCTCCATGGACACAAACTATGCTCCTGCATATGAGGGCCTGGGCCTCGTGGAGTTTGAGAAGGGTAACCTTCATGAGGCAAGCCGGTACTTCCAGCAGGGTCGTCAGAAGGACGATGCCTATGCTCCTCTCCATACTGGGATGGGGCGTATCCTGTCTGCTCAGGGGAAAGACGATCAGGCTGTTAGCCAGTACAGACGCGCTCTGGAACTGAATCCCGATGATGCAGATGCCTTCTACTATCTTGGGAAAACGTATGTAAATCTGGGCAAATACAGTCAGGCTGAAGAATGTTTTAAGAAGGCTGTGGATAGAAAACCTGGCCATATTCAGGCAAGCGAGGATTGGGCTCTACTGGTGCGCCAGAGAACGTCCCCACAGGATTTGCCGTCTGAGTATGTGGCCATTGTTAAAAAACCTGTGGCTACTCGGGCCGATTTTGCAGCTCTTCTGGCTCACCAGATTTCCCTATCGGATTTTTGTGAAGCGGATGAACAAGTAATATCCATACCGGATATTACCACAAATTGGGCTAGCCGGGAAATCCAGCAGGTCGTTTCCTGCGGATTGATGTCAGTTTGGTCAAATGGAGAGTTCAGCCCCTCTCAGAAAATAACGCGTCTTCAATGTGCTCTGGTGGTCGGTAAGGTTTTAATAAAGGCCACTGGAGATCCAAAACTTATAAGCCAGTTTGTTAATATGAACTCTCCCTATTCGGATGTTTCCGAAAAGCACGAAGCATTTGGATCCATCATGCTGGCCACGGTCCGGGGGATCATAAAAGCCGGGGCCGATGGATCTTTCGGTCCAGATGAGGCCGTTACCGGGTATACGGCCATGAATATCGTTCGCCAGCTAAAGAACCAACTATAAAAGGAAAGAGCAGCTACAAACCGGTGTTTTTTAGTTTAAATTGGCCTAAAAAAGATATCAGGTATGTTTTTGAAGAGATTGCTAAAGGGAAAGCTCGTAAGATGGCAGTGATGATCAAAGACGTGCAGCCAGGTTGCTTAGCGTGGAAAGCCGGGATTAGGTCTGGACAGATACTAGTTGAGATTAATGGGCAACAGGTGGAGGATGTTCTGGATTATCAGTTTTGCATCCACGACGAGAAAGTATGTTTGATCATCAAGGAATCTTCCGGAAAAACCAAACATGTTTCCTTCCAAAAAGCATTTGAGGCGGATCTGGGAATAGAGCTGCCGGAAATTCGTCCCCGGGCCTGTCAAAATAAGTGTATTTTCTGTTTCGTCGACCAGCTTCCTGCGCAAGTGCGTAAGAGTCTGAGGTTTAAGGACGAGGATTATCGACTATCTTTTCTACGAGGTAATTACATCACGATGACCGACTTAAGCGAAAAGGAGATTGATCGCATAATAAGGCAGCGGCTTAGTCCCTTATATATTTCTGTGCACAGCACGGATGAAGATGTTAGAAGACGGCTTTTAGGTCGCAGAGAAACAGCCAATATCACCGAGATGATCTCTAAGTTGGCCAAGGGTAGTATTCGGCTCCACTGTCAGATAGTGGTCTGTCCCGGCATCAATGACGGTCATGTTCTGTGGAAATCGGTGGAGGATCTCTCCCGATTATTCCCCGCCGTACAATCCGTGGCCGTCGTTCCCGTTGGCCTCACCGGCCATAGGGACAGTCTACCAAAGATAAAACCGGTGGGCCCGGAACAGGCCAGGGTTTTGATCCAGGAAGGGGAGATCTGGCACGCTTGTTTTCGCCGGCGTTTTGGGCAGGGGTTTATATATCTGGCCGACGAGATCTTCCTGACGGGTAGAAAAGATCTGCCGCCAACAGAATACTATGACGGTTTCCCCCAGCTAGAAAATGGTGTGGGTATGGTACGTCATTTTATGGATGAATTTGAGAGGCGACAAACTACCTATCCGGCTCGTTTGAACTTACCAAGGTCAATTATCTTGATCACCGGCTCAGCATCGGCATCGTTTATCAGGGATGTCGTGGTCAAGAGGCTTTCACAGATGGAGAATCTGGAAGTTGAACTGGTAGTGGTGCAAAATAGATTTTTCGGCGGAGGTGTTTCCGTGAGCGGCCTGCTTGCAGGATCAGACATTTTGGAGGCTTTCCGGGAAAATCTTCCTAGGGGAACGGTCATTTTACCCCCCGACTGTTTGAATGCCGAAGGATTATTCTTGGATGATCTAAGCGTTGCCGATCTTGAAGGGAAACTGGGTGTGGAAATAAAGAGTACACCCTCTAGTCAACCGCTTCAGTCTATAGAAAAGGTGTGGTCGTGAGCCCCTCGAAACCAGTTGTAGCCATTATCGGACGTCCTAATGTTGGCAAATCGACTTTATTTAATCGAATTATACGGAGAAAAATGGCCATTGTTGACGACGAGGCGGGTATCACCAGAGATCGCCTCTATGCCGAGACGGATTGGGCTGGACATCAATTTTTTCTGGTAGACACCGGTGGATTGGTGCTTTCGGAAGAATCCCAGCTTCTTCTGGCCGTCGGCGACCAGGCCAGATTAGCCATTCAAGAAGCAGATGTAGTTCTGTTCATGGTTGACCTCCAGGTAGGGCCCACCATCGAGGATATAGAAATCGCCCGCGTGCTGCATCGAGCCAGCAAGAAAGTAATCCTGGTGATGAACAAGGCCGATGTTGCCGTGACCGGGGAGAATACCGACCGGTTCCTGAATCTTGGGCTGGGAGAAGGCATCGCCGTATCCTCTCTGCACGGCCAGGATATAGGTGAACTCCTGGATAAACTTGTTCAGCGTCTTCCCCGAAATGATATACAAATAGAAGACTCTGGACAGAAAGGTATAAAGGTGGCTGTGCTGGGCAGGCCCAACGTGGGAAAATCCTCATTGGTCAATGCAATTGTTGGAGAGAAAAGGGTCATCGTGGATGCAACGCCAGGTACTACCAGGGACGCAGTGGACACCGTTTTTCACCTTGGAAAGAACACATTTGTACTCATCGACACGGCCGGACTCAAGAAGAAGAGCAAAATAAAAGGGAGCATTGAGTTCTACAGCAGCTTACGCACCATGAGGGGTTTGGAACGCTGCCATGTTGCCTTGCTGGTGATGGATGCCGTCGCTGGACCCACTGCTCATGATATGAGGATAGCCAGCCAAATTCAGGATGCATACAAGGGTATCGTGTTGGTGCTTAACAAATGGGATCTTTTCCAGGAAGAGAATGTTCAGTTGGATGAGTATGAAAAACAGTTGGTAGAGCGATATCCCTCTTTGTCGTTTATCCCAGTTGTATCTACCTCTGCGCTAACCGGGATGCACGTTCGGACGGTATTGGATCAGGTCATGAAGGTTTTCCAGGAACGGGGCAAGAGGATATCCACGAGCCATCTCAACAGATTTGTGTTGTCGATAGTGACACGAAGACAGCCGCCCTCTGTCAGAGGCAGGCAGACGAAGATCTATTATGTCACCCAACAAAAGACTCATCCGCCTACTTTTATCTTTTTCACAAACAACCCAAAGGCATTCAACGCACCATACCTTCGCTATTTAATCAATCAGGTTAGAAGCTCATTCGGTTTTAAGGGCGTTCCGTTGAGAATTTTAGTTCGCCAGAGAGGGGGATAGTGATAAATGCGGTTGGTTTTGACAATAATGCTAAGCTATCTTCTGGGCTCAATCCCTGTGGCAGTGTGGATGGGAAAGATCGTC
>CBDUWG010000042.1:0-9155 GCA_965370845.1 uncultured bacterium | reverse complement strand
TGGGAGTCCTGATAGTAGCCGTTGTAACCGTAAGCGAAGACCCCCCACACGGCGGCGGAGATCTTCACCCAGGGCTTCAGAGCGGTGACGCTGTCGTAAGTGGCCTGCACCATCTCGGTGACCAGGGTCCGGCGGAAGGCGTCCCACTCGCCGGGACAGGTGCTGGGGGAGGTGCATTCTGGGTAATCGCGGGCGAAGCGGACCAGGCTGGAGTCGTCGTGAGAGTAGTTGGGATGCGGATAGCGGATGTAGTCTAAGTGGATGCCGTCCACGTCGTAGTTGGTGGCGATGTCCATGATCACGTTGTTGACGTGCTGGGCCGCCTGGGGGATGCCCGGGCTGATGTCGGCGTAGCCATCGGCCGGATCCATGGGCACTCCGTACTCGTCGACCATGATCCACTCCGGGTGGGCGTTGTATATGTGATCGGGAGATACCGGCGGGGTAGAGCCGGACCAGGCCGGCATGGCGTTGACATAGGCGTGCAGCTCCAGCCCCTTTTTGTGGGCCTCGTAGATGGCCACGGCCAGGGGGTCGTAGCCCGGGTATTCGTCGCCCACAAGATGCGACCAGGGCTCGTGCTCGGAGATGTAAAAGGCGTCGCCCTGCCCGCGGATCTGGAACAGGACGGCGTTCATGTGACAGTTGTCGATGTTGGTGATCTCGACCTCGATGTCCTGGCGGTCGTTCCACTCCCAGCGGTGAAACCAAACTGCCCGGGCCTCGTCCGCCAGTGCGCCGGCCGGAACACCCGCGGATATCCCCAGAAGGACCAACAAGCCGGCCGCCATCAGGGTTCTCCAGGGCATTTTCGTTCTCACCCCTGCGCAATTTTTCATATTCCGCTCCTCATTCGTCTCCGTCTCCGTATTCGCGGAAAGATCGGAAGAATTCTCGTCTCAGCTAACTATCTGCACATCCGTATTTCGTCTCAGCTCCTCGACGAACTCGTCTAATCGTCTCTGCATGCGCTGCTGCAGCACGATCCGCTTCAGCTCTGGGCTCAACTCGGCGTAAACTCGCATCATCTCGGGCCGGATCTCCTGGGCCTGGAGGATGAACAGGCCCCAGCGGGTCTCGATGATCTCGCTGATCTGGCCTTCGTCCAGGGTAAAAAGGGTCTTGCTGACCTGGCTGTTTGGATTGAGGGTGATAAAGCCGGCGTCGCCGCCGTATTTGGCCAGGCCCGACTGGGAGTAATCCTCGGCCACGCGGGCGAAATCCGCGCCGGCCTTGAGCCGGTCCAGAGCCTCCTGCATTTTCCGCCAGGCTTCCTGGCGCTTGGCCCGCGGCGCTCCCGGATAAAGCTTGCGGTAGATGTACAGCTCGTGGACCTGCCGGGGAGTTTTGACCATCTCGGCATCGCCGATGGCCGTTTCAGCATACACCTCCTCGTCCAGAAGCCGGGCGATGGTCAGCTTCCGGTGTGTCTGTTGGCGAAGCTTCTCGTCATCCAGGCCGTTTTCTCTCTTTGCCTCCTCAAACGCATCCCGGCTGATGAACTCCTCCCGGAGCAGATCCAGATGAACGGAGATCTCATTCTCGGTCACCTCAATTTCTCTGCGCCGGGCCTCCTGATAAAGCAGCTCCTGGGCAATCAACTGTTCTATGGCCTCCTGCTGAAGTTGTGAGTGGCTCAGCTCCGGCCTGTCCATGCCGGCCATCATCCGCTGTACCTCTACCTGGGTGATCCGTACCTGACCCACCGTGGCCAGCACAGCGGATATATCCGGGGCTATGTCCGGTGGGGGGGCACAGGAGGCCACCAGCAGGATCAGGGCCGCCGCTATCATGAGCCGGGACATCTAACGAGCCCCCGAAGGTTGGTCACCGGCTATGGGTGGAATGACAGAGGGTGTGGGAAAAGCTTTTTCCCGCAGTGTCTGCAGATAGCCCTCTTTTTCGGCTATCGGCCAGAAGGCGAACATACTGAATCCGTGGCCGCCCAGCTCTCTGATCAGGCGAATCTCCTCCAGGATCTGGGATGGTTCCTTCTGCCAGGCTCCCAACCCGGCGTAGATGAGCTTTCCATTCGCACTCTCCAGGGCGGCGGCGATCCTTTTGGCCACCAGCTCGGGCTGGCCGCTGTATGCCATGGGGCAGATGATGTCCACCAGCCCCTCGGCCATCCAGGCGCGCCAATCCTGGCTCACGCGCCAGTAGGCCGTGCCGGGATCGGGAAAGACGGCTGCCGAGACCTTGATCTGTGGACGAGCTTTCTTGACTGCCCGGGAGACGCGTCTGACCAGCTCGGTGATCTGGTCGGCCTTGACTTTATTCCACCGGGCGTAGTGGATGTAGTTCCACTCGTCCAGGATGGGCTGGTTACCCAGCAGATGTTTCTCGGCGGCGTATCCTTTTACCTCGTTGGAGAGCATGCGCGGGTCCACCCCGTGCTGTTCCTGGAACCGGCGGCAGAGATCATCGGAGTAGCCGAAATGTACCCCCGGATAGCGGATATAGTCGAAGTGGATGCCATCCACCGGATAGTTGGTGGCTACCTCCATGTAGATCGACAGCAGGTAGTCCAGCACCTCTTCCATGCCGGGGTCTACGAACACACCCTCGATGCCCTTGATGGCGATGTCCCGCTGGTCGTAATCGGCCAGGGACCGGCCCTCGTCGTCCACCATCATCCACTCGGGGTGGCGATGCAGCACGTGACCCTTGTCCACAGGCGGGTCCGCTTTGGACCAGATGTAGATGGCGTTGATCCAGGCGTGGACCTCCAGCCCGGCTTCATGGCCCAGCTTCAGAATATAGGCCAGCGGGTCGAAAGCGGGGTCCTGACCGCTCAGGGCCTCGGCGCGCGGGTCGATTTTAGAGTGGTAGAAGGAATCGCCGCGGCCGTGGATCTGGACGATGAGCGTGTTGAAGTTGTTCTCTTTGGCCGTGTCAACGATGTAGCGGATCTTTTCCGGGGAAGTGATCCGATCGCGCACGACCCAGAAGGCCCGGGCCTCCTGCTCGATTTCGGCGGTTAAGCCTGAGATGGCCATCACCTCCAATAGAGTGAGGGAAATTAGAAAAATTTTCGTTGCTTTCCGCATTTGGCGCGACCTCCCCGAAAAAAGCCCTTATTTTCACTGTATCATATCTGGCCGCATTTGTCAACCCCAAATTTTCTCGCCGGGCTGCGGGTCTGGTCGGACCAGAATGCGGGTTTGTCCCCGCCAGGGGGACGTTTTACCTTTTTGGATCCATCTGCACCCGAAGGGATTGCCCCGCCCCTGCGGAGAGAACCATCCCGACGGGGTCATAGCCCTGTGCCGCAAGATGCAGATGGTATTCTCTGGGGCGCAGGCCCCGGAAAGAGACCTGGCCCTGGGGATCGCTGGACAGTTGAATCACTCCATCCAGGGTGGCCACAGCGCCCTTCAGCGGTCTGTCCTGGCGGGCATCTGTGACCGTCAGGGTGATGGCGTCGCTCAGGGAGTTCTCCAGCCCGTGATGCCCGGCGATGCCCCTGTAGAGGGCGTAAGCCTCCCTCTGCAGCAGGACCGGGTCGCCGGCCGCCATGCCCAGGGGATCGCGGCCGATGGTCATGAAAGCTACCGACAGGGCGTTCTTGTTGGCCTGAACTATCTCGTAGTCCCCGGTGTTGACCATGCCCCCGTTCTTCAGGCCCAGGAATTTGGCCAGCGGCTCCAGGACTGCTCGTCCGTGCTGTTTGGCGTATTCGTCTGCGCTGGCCGAGTAACCTACCACGGTCGGTTTTCCCTCTGCGCGGCGGTGTTCCACACGCAGGTACCAGCCCTGCTCTGCCTCGTTTGTGCGCAGGATGCGCTCCTGGGGGCTCACATAGATGTCCTTCTCCCGCAGCATGATCACACGGGCCCCGGCGGCCTCCAGATAATCACGCAGGTACTGGCAAACCAGAAGGTTCAGGTCGGCGGCATCCACGTTGTCGGTGATCTTCTCCCCGAACTCCGATCCGCCGAACTGGGGGTCCAGAATGTAGGTTTGGTCGAAGAGCAGACCATCGTCCAGCGGGTAAAGATCCACGTTCAGAATGGAGGTCCGGCCCATCCTCAGGGCCACCGCCGTGGAGAAATCGAAATCTCCCGGCGCCGAGGCCCAGATTATCAGCGGGGCGGTTCTCAGCCCGGTGAAGAAGAAACGGCCGTCCTCGGCCCCCTGGGTCTGCTGTCCCTCGATGTGCACCTCGGTTCCGAACAGGGGCTTGTTAGTCAGTGCGTCGAGGATCTCTCCCTCCAGGATGGCGTAATCCGCCTCCTCGAAACGCACCACCGTGGAGGCGGTCGTGGAATCGGCCAGGACCTGGACTGTGGCCTCCCCTGCGGACACATCTGAGTGCAGGTATGCGATTCCCCTGCCGTTGGTCAGCGAGACGGTGGGGCTCTCCAGCGTGCCGGCATCGACGGTGACGGTGATCTCGGTGCCGTCGGCTACCACCTGGCTGTCGGCATCCAGGGCGCGGATCTCCAGGGGCACGTAGCTGACCCCGTCGGCGATGATGGCATAGGCTCTGGCCCAGATGGAGGCGAAGGCCGGTGGGGGGGCCACCTGAAAGCGGAGTTTGTTGGGCAGGTTGTGATTCTTGTAAGCGTTGATCAGGTCTACCTGCACCACGTGCCAGCCGTTGGTCAGAGGTTCGACGACCTGATAGGTGAGCATCCCCGTCTCTTTATCCAGCTGGTGGGGGACTACCTGGCCGTCCAGTCTCATGATCACAGACCCGGTGAATATCTGCAGCCGCTCTTTGCCCCAGATGCCCCGCTCGGCCAGACCGTCGCCCAGCTGCAGGCGCAGCAGAGGTGCCTTGCCGGGGGTCTGACCGCTCTCCGCAGGCTCCAGAAGCTGGGCCTTGGGGAAGCCCGCCGCAGCATACTGAGCCAGGCCCAGGAAGTATCCGTAGGACTCTCGCTTGTTGTAATCGGTTTTGCGTAATTTCTTCTCTTCCTTGAAGTTGGAGTGAAAGGAGGCTTCCATCAGAGCTCCGGGCATCTCCAAATTGCGCAAGACCCCGAAGCCGCTGCGGTACATGAGCTGGTCGGAGTAAAGCCCTGGGGCCGGATACTCGGGCAACCTGAGGGCGTCGGAGACGCCGGCCTGCAGGTAGCGGGCCAGATCCATGCTGGCCGGAGAGTAATCCGGGGTGAAGTGGTACCAGGTGGAGGTGTAGTTGGCCTCTTCCCGGGAGCTGGCATTGTGATGCATGGAGATGAACAGGTCGCACTTGTTGCGGTTGGCGATCTGGCAGCGCTCCCGCAGACTCACGTAGGTATCCGCCTGGCGGGTCATCACCACCTGAGCGCCGGCCTCCTCCAGAAAATCGCGCAGGTACAGGGCCACCCGCAGATTGACCTCCGCCTCCCGCAGGCCTGTGGGGCCGCACTTGTAGCCTTTCAGATAGCCCTGTCCTCCGTGACCCGGGTCGAGACAGATCTTCAGCCCCTTCAACCAGCGGGCGTAAGGGGGAATGGTATATCGGGCCTTGGGCAGCTTCTGCCACACCTCCGGCCCGCGGGGGGCCAGGATGGCGCATCCGGCCACTAAAAAGCTCAAAACCAGGGCCAGAAGAGTGCTCAGGCCTGCGTGTTTAGTTCTATCAAAAATCAAAACGGGTCATCCCTCCAAAGATATGGTCCTTTCTGTATTGCTCGGCTTAGCGCACCAGGACCATCTTGCTGGTGGCCATCTCCTGTCCCGCCTGCAGACGAACCAGGTAGATCCCCGAGGGCAGATTCCGGGCGTTCCAGCTGACCATGTGCTGGCCCGCCGGCTGCTCCCGATCCACCAGCCCTTCCACCAGCTGGCCGGTCACGTTAAAAACGTCCAGCCGGACATGGGTGGCCTCTGACAGGCTGTAGCGGATCTGGGTGCTGGCGTTGAAGGGGTTGGGATAGTTCCGGACCAGAATGGACTGCCGGGGCATCTCTTCGCCGCTCTGGACGATATCCACACCCGTCGAGGGTTCCCCGGCCCATTTCTCCACCGCCCAGGCGTAGTAGTGGACCACGTAGACGTTGCCGGCCTCGTCCACCTCGATGTCCACGGCCGAATGGTAGCCGGCTGAGGTCTCGGAGGCTTGGCCGCCATTGGGCGAGTACATGTCCACTTTATCGGTGACCGCGCCAGTGGCCAGGTCCACCACCCAGAACCAGGAGTACCCGGCGGGATTTTCGAACAATATAGATGATGCAAAGTCTGAAGTTACATAGAGATAACCCTGGTCATCGAGGTCGATGGCCGTGGCCAGGCTGTCCACCTGCACGCTGAACCACGGATCCAGGGTGAATCCTTCGCCCACGCTGCCGGTATAGCGGTGTATGGTGGAGCTGGTATACTCGCTGACGTAGACCTTTGTCCCGGCAGCGTTGACGCACATCCCGTAGTACAGGCCATCGGGCAGGGAGATGGAGGCCAGAATGTCTCCCTCATGAGCGATCCAGGCATCATCCAGGACGGAGGGGTAGATGTCCACCCGGTCCTGTTCGGCATTACAGTAGCAGACATAGACGTGCCTGTTATCGTCGGTGTCGATGGCGTAGAGGGTGTCGTCGGTGGCCGTTGGCAGGCGATAGGCGGTGGCCACCAGATCCGGGCCGCTGGCGTCGAAGACCAGGATGTTGTGATCCAGGTCGTTGTTGGCCACGTACACATAGCCATACTCGTCTGTGGCCAGGCCGAAGGGGTTCTCCAGGTTGACGGTGTCGAAATTGTAGTACCACTGCGTGACGTCATTGCCCCGTCCCGTGGTAGCTGTGGCATCTGTCCATTTGCATAGGGCGTATACGGGTACCGACTCCCGATTGATGGACATGACGAAATTGTCCTCGGAGAGCACGGCGATGCCCACGACCCTGTTGGTGGCGTCATTGCCGGTGCCGTCGGAGTTGGAGTACTCGCAGACATACCCGGCCAGGCCCGCTGTGGCCGTCAGGACCGTCAGCAGGAAAGCCAACGTCATGATGAATAACGACTTTCTCATGGTTGCCTCCCGGTTAAAGGTTTGGAGATTGTGAGATGGTTTGCAGATGTTAGATTGTATTCCATTGAATTACAAAGGGGTTAGGGGTTAGTGTTTAGATGTTAGGGATCTCACCGTTCATTTTTCACTCTTCATTTTGCATTTTTCACTCGACATTCTAAAAATGTCGCTCACCGTCATTCTTTCCCCTCATGAAATCCTTTCAGCATTTTTATAATAATGGGTTTCGTTTCTGGTAGATTCCTGGTTATGATCTGCCAGATAATACTCAAATCGATCCCAAAGTATTCATGAATGGCGATATTCCTCAACCCGATCATTCTTTTCCATGGAATGTCATGGTATTTGTCCCGCACATTTTCTGGAGTATTCCTTGACGCTTCACCGATAATTTCGAGATTCCTTATAACTGCGTCCACAACCAGTTCATTTTTCGTAAATGACTCGTAAGTCAAATCTGTGGTATAACGCTCAATTTTATCCATAGCTTCCAGTATGTCCTCTACGAATATCCTGGATGACTTTTTTTTCATGCGTAAACCACCTCTTCTAAAATCTTATCCTTCAGCTGGGTTTTCAAGGCTCTTAGTGTAACTAAGTCCACTTCTTTACCTAAAATACCCTCGAGAAATTCCTTAAGATCGATATACTCCCATCCGATCGGCTCGTAAAACACAACTAGGATGTCTACATCGCTTTTTGGAGATTCTTCCCCCCGGACGTATGAACCAAAAACCCCGATCTCTTTAATCTTGAACTTCTCTCTCAGGAAAGGTTTATGTCTTTTTAACGTTTCTTCTATTTCTTTCAGCGTTCCCATTTCGTCTCCTTGAAGGAATACCGTTCAAGTATATTGATACTTCAAACATGATAGAAAGCGGACGGTCTTTCGCCTAATGCCCGGATGTTTGCGAATGCCCCTAGCAGGAACACTTTTGGTGAAACCGCAAGCTCTTTGTAAAGCGAAGGGTTTGCGTCATAACAACTTTACGAACTCATCTGTGCCGATACCAGCCAGTCGAATAATCGCCCGTAGTGTACCTCTGTCCAGCTCCTTGTGGTCAGGAACGACAACTTGGGCAAAAGGGTTATCCCGGCGCAGGATGATATGGCTTCCTTCCTGTCGCTTGAAGTAGAATCCAAACTTCTCTAGAGCTTTGACGCACTCGCGGCCTGAAATCCTGGGCAACTTGCTCATACCGCCACCAGAAGCGTTTCAAAGCGTTCTTCCGGAACAGGTAGTTGATCTTCTTCTAAAGCAGCAATATATCCTTGAATTGCCACTTTGATATTCTCGATGGCATCTTCTTTCGTATTGCCCTGGCTCACGCAACCCGGCAAGCTGGGACATTCGGCCACCCAATAGCCGTCTTCACCGTGGTAAATGACCACTTGCCTCATTGTCTCTCCTTCCATAAATCTGTCGCCGGTTGTTCAACGCGATTATAGGCGAGGTACCATCGTGGATGCTGATTGTAAATCTCAACAACATTCAAACGTTCACCAGTTCTTGTTCGTTTTGAATAATGATTTTTGGATTAGGATTTTTCGGGGGAACGGGCAGTCCTTTTTCTTTCAATAGATTTACATGTTCTTTCATCCCCCATTTCGCTTTAAATAGACAATCTTCGACAGAATGCCCTATACCAGTAAAGCCTTCTAAATCTGGAGAGTAAAAACCAAAGTAGTCATGTTCTTCAGTTGCTTCGATTATTAAAGAATACTCTAGTTCAATCATTTTTTTCCTCATTCGGGATCCGGGAACCGTAATGCTCAAGACCACGGCTATGCTTTTTTCTTTTCCCGGTCCCCGAGTCTCGAATTTCGGTTTTTTGCATTGTCTTTGCTTTTATCCAGGATCCAGGATCTAGGATCGAGGATCCGCCTTTCTCATCCAGAATCCAGCTTCGAGTTTCAGTATCTATATCCACCATACTTTTCACAATCACCATACGTTTCACCACGAGAAGAGGGGGTAGCGGAGGACAGCAAGGCGAGCGGCCGGCCGCGGCGGACGAGCAAGGACGGCATCGGCGGCCCTGCCGCCGATAGCGAGCCGGTGCTGCCCCGGGTCAAGCCCGGGGCGGGCTCCGCAGCATGCTGGCCGGAGCGAGGGGGACCCTTCCCCCTCCCAACCCCACCCCACCAAGCGTGGAACGCGGAATGCGGAACTCGGAGTTAAAAGCTAAAATCAGAACAA
>CBDUWG010000041.1:0-9179 GCA_965370845.1 uncultured bacterium | reverse complement strand
CATAGCGCGTTTTCCTTGGCCCTAATCTTCTTTCCCTTGCTCAAGCTCCGCTTCCCGCGTTTCAGCTTCCGGAGTCATTGCCTCCATGGTGTTGTGGTCCTGGGGAAGGCCCAGAATTTGCTGACCATGTCTCTGGTAAATTTTAAGGCCCGCGCTGGCAGCATTGGCCACCCCACGGGGAGAGATGGTCGCCCCGGTGAGGGCGTCGAGATCTCCGCCATCCTTTTTCACGGCCAGGTTGCCGTTGACCAACAGTGAGTTATCCAGAGATTTACCCTTGAACTGGTCGGTAAAAGATGCGTCCTCGATCTTGGCCCCAAGGCCGGGGGTTTCCAGGTGTTCCAGAACCTTGACGCCGCTAACTTCGCCTTGCAGGTTGATGCCCACCATAACGTGAACAAGACCTCCGTATCCCTCGCCGAAGACGGGGAAAGCCAGCCCGGTGATTTCATCCTCTTCTATGCCTAAATAAACGGTAAGTTCCTTTTGCGCCCCAACCTCGTTGTCTTCCAGGAGGATCTGGCGGGTGGACTCCACCGGGTCGTTGTCAAAGGGAGGGAGAACTTCCTGAATGGCTCTCATCGTGGCCAGTCGTTTCTGTTCCTGTATGGGAAGCTCGGTGAGGCCGTGAATTGCGGCCAGAGCCAGGGCTGATCCCAGACATGTAATGGTCAGAGCGACGATCAGTCGAGCCGTGGAACACATGAGTTAACTCCTCTTTTGCAAAAGAGGCTGTGGGTCTGCAGATTTAGATAAATGTTTGGTTCTCCGCCATGCGGATTCCCGCTTAAGGGATGTGGACCATTCCTTATGACCCGCGTTTGCCCTTTTCACCCAATCTTTTGGGTTTGGTCCACCGGTCGATGAGCGGTGTAAGGGCGTTCATCAACAAGATGGAATAGCAAACCCCCTCCGGATAACCGCCCGTGCCGCCCGCCAGACGGATGACAGAGGTAATCACCCCGCAGCCGATCCCGAAGATCAGCCGCCCCCGATAGGTTACCGGGGTGGTTACCATATCTGTAGCCATGAAAAAGGCCCCCAGAATTAAGCCTCCGGCCAGCAGGTGAAAGAGGCAATCGCCGGTAAAGAAGCCGCTGGTGCCGCCGAAAGCCGCAGTCAGGATCATCACCGTGCCGATGAATGTCAAAGGGATTTTCCAGCCGATGTATCGTTTAAAAAGAAGGTACAGGCCGCCGATGAGCAGGAGGATGGCCGAAGTTTCTCCCAGAGACCCCCCCACGTTTCCCCAAAAGAGGTTGCCATATGAAGAGGAAAGTTGGGCGATGACCTCTCGGGCCTGGACCATCTGCTCCGTCGTAGAGGCCGGGTCGGCCAGAAATTGATGAGCTTCTTTGAGTGCGCTGAGCGGAGTGGCATTGGTCACGGCATCGATGCCCGATATGGTGCCCAATCTGGGGGCTCGCCAGGCCGTGGTCATGTGCAGCGGCCATGAGGCTAACAAAAAGGCTCTTCCCAAGAGAGCTGGATTTAAAGGATTGTGACCAAGTCCGCCAAAGACCTGCTTGCCGATGGCGATGGCGAAAGCGCTGCCCAAAACCGGCAGCCACAGGGGTACTCCTGGCGGCAGACAATAGACCAGCAACATTCCTGTGACCACAGCGCTGCCGTCTGAGATGGTGACGGGCCGGCCTCTGAGTTTCTGGCAAATGACCTCGGTGACGATCGCCGAGATCACGCCGGCCAGAACCAGCCACAGGGTGCGGATGCCGAAGAAATAAACAGCCCCCAACAACGCCGGAATCAGGGCCAGGATCACCGAGCGCATGATCTTGGATACTGAGACCTTGTCCCGAAAGTGAGGGGAGGCGGAGATATTCAGCAATGTTTCCTGGACGGGAGCCTCTTTGGCCATCTCAATCTTTCCTTTTCTCAGAGAGGATTTTGGCCTTGGCGAACTTGAACAGATGGATCAGGTTGATCTTGGAAGGGCAGATGTAAGAGCAGGTGCCGCATTCCATGCAATCCAGCACGCCGAGTTTCTCCGCCTCCTGAAAGCGAGATTGCTGGATGAGCTTTCCCAGCTCTGTGGGCACCAGTTTCATGGGGCAGGTGTCCACACATCGGGCGCAGGAGATGCAGGCCTGTGCCTCGGGAATCACCGACTGACTGGGGGGCAGAACCAGCACCCCGGAGGTCCCCTTGATGACCGGCACCTGATCCGAGACCTGAGCCAGGCCCATCATGGGTCCACCCATAATTAGCTTGCCTGGTTTTTCAGTGGTTCCACGGCAATATTGGATCAGGTCGCTGAATGGTGTGCCGATGCGCACGCGCAGATTTTGTGGTTCTCTGACGATGGGACCTGTGACGGTAACTACTCGCTCTACCAGGGGTTTTCCGCCGACAACCGCGTCGTAAATGGCCTTGGCCGTGCCCACATTTTGCACCACACAGCCGACATCCATGGGAAGCCCTCCGCAGGGGACTTCTCTCTTGGTGATGGCCCAGATCAGCTGTTTTTCGGCTCCCTGAGGATATTTCACCTGCAGGGCTACTACCTCCAAATTCGGTTCCTCTCGAACCTGTTCCCGCATGGCCGCCAGAGCATCTGGTTTGTTGGTCTCGATCCCGATAAATCCCCGGCGGCAGCCAAGGATCTGCAGGATGATCTTCGCGCCAGCCACGATCTGATCACTGTTCTCCACCATAAGGCGATGGTCGGCAGTAAGATATGGTTCGCACTCGGCACCGTTGAGGATGAAGGTGTCGATGGATTTGTCCTCAGGGGGCGAGAGCTTGACGTGGGTGGGGAAAGCTGCCCCCCCCAGACCCACGATGCCTGCCTCACGGATCGTTTCTACCATGGTTTTGGGATCAGACGGAGATTTCTGTTTATCAAGGGTAGGCTGCTCGATCCAGGTGTCCAGCCCATCCCCCTCGATGATCACGGCGGGAAGCCGGCCGCCCAGAGGATGTAGATGAGGCTCGATGGCCGTCACGGTGCCGCTGATGGAGGCGTGCACGGGAACGGAAATATAACCCTGGGCTTCGCCGATCTTCTGGCCGGTCTTGAGCTGATCCCCCACGGCGACGATGGGTTCTGCCGGAGCACCTGTGTGTTGGTGCAGGGGGATCACCACCCTCTGGGGAAGGGGCATATCCAGGATCATTGATGCCTGAGTTCGCCCCTTGTTAGGTGCCGGGTGGCCTCCGCCAGGAAAGGTCTTTTTACGAGGCATCTGGGAATCCAAAAAACGAAGTGGTTAAGTTATTTAAAAACTCTCAATTTACACTAAAGGGGTTAAGTTAACTAAAGACTTTCAATTTACACTAAAAGGGAATACAGGTCAAGGGTTTTTTACGAAAATCATTTGAGATGATGATCCGAGCTATACCTGGAAAGGCTGGCCTGGAACGGGAAAGTTACCAAATGGTGAGCCGAAAAAATTTTCCCTTGACATCTGTGAGCAAGTTGGTTTTAATTTAAAGGAAACACCTTGATATTGCTGGAACTTGTTGAGAAAACCAATTTCAGGTGATCAGCAGCCACGATGAAAGGTGAATCTGTTCCCTTTGTATCTCAAGGAAGGAGCGCTTTATGAATACCACCTTGAGTATCATCAAGGCCGATATCGGCAGCATCGGTGGCCACATCAAACCCAGCCAACGGTTTATGGAGAGAGTTCGGGAGTTCCTGAAGACCGAACAGGGCGATCTGTTCACCGACTGCCGGGTTTCCTCAACCGGGGATGACGTGGCCATTCTGTTTTCTCATCATCAAGGAGCGCTGAACGAGGAGATTCATAAACTGGCTTGGGACGCTTTTATCGAGGGCACCGAGGTGGCCAAAGAGCAGGGATTATATGGAGCTGAACAGGATCTGCTCAAGGACGCTTTTTCCGGGAACGTAAAAGGTATGGGGCCAGCAGTGGCGGAGCTGGAGTTCGAGGAGCGGCCCAACGAGCCCTTTTTATTTTTCGCCGCTGACAAGACTGACCCCGGTGCGTATAATTTGCCCCTGTTTCTGAGCTTTGCCGATCCCATGCATAACTCGGGGTTGATCTTGAGTCCCAAGATGAGCAAGGGTTTCCGTTTCGTGATTATGGATGTTTCCTATGTCCAGGGTGACCGGGTCATCGAGCTCAATACACCGGAGGAGATCTACGACATCGCAGCTCTTTTAAGGGACAACGAGCGGTTCGTGGTGGAGAGCATTTACTCGCGAGAAACGGGTCATCAGGCGGTGTCGGTGAGCACCACGAGATTGCACAACATCGCCGGCAAATATACTGGCAAAGACGATCCGGTGATGCTTGTGAGGGTGCAGGGGGGCTTTCCGGCCACCGGAGAGGTGCTTTCCCCCTATAACATCGGGCATTTTGTGGCCGGCTTCATGCGTGGCAGCCATAATGGACCGCTGATGCCGGTGAGGAAAAATTCGACCATCTCTTACTTTGACGGCCCCCCGGTAGTGACATGTCAGGCCTTTTGCGTACACGCTGGAAAGCTCACCGAATCTGCCGATGTTTTCGATCACCCCTACTGGGATTGGGTACGCAACGAGGTATCGCGTAAAGCCACCGAGCTTCGCCGGCAGGGTTTCTCCGGCCCGGCAATGTTGCCCTATAGCGAGTTGGAATACGGGGGTATCGTGGAGAAGATGAAGAAACTGGACAAGAAATTTCAGGTGCGAGAAAAATAAAGGGTTGACATCTGCGGGTTCCTTGACCAGCAGAGCCGAGGGGGGCGGGGGTAGAAAAATGGTGTTAGAAGATGGCATTGATGATCGGGAGAAATGTCTCGCCGGCGATGCCTGTACTGCAGACCCCGACCACCAGGAGCTATTAGTTAAATATCACCGACTGTATCCCGAATAAAAGTGCGGCCACAGGCCAGCCACGGGAGATACTTTGCAATTGGGGCAGGTGAGAAAAATTCACCTGCCCCCTGTTTATTTCTGCCGCGTATGTCGCGGTATCTACTGAACATATCCGATGGCCCTGAGCTGCTCCTCGATGAGTTTATTGATCGCTCCTGTCGAGTCGGCCAGGTTTTGCATCACTTGAGGTGTGCTTGTCCGCGCCCAGCGGGCATCCAGGGCGTGGCTGCTCACATATTCCTGGGACAGAGGAGCGTTGAGGATTTTTCCATCCATCTCCTGGGGGATGGGTTCGCCCAGAAGGTACAGGATGGTGGGAGCGATATCGGCGATGTTAGCGTCGAAATTGTTGGTTGCTCCGCGGACATTGGCGCCAGTCATGATCAAGATGCCATTCAACATATGAAAGCCGGAGAAGAAACGGCTGAAGACCGGGTCGCCTTTTTGAGGAAATATTTTCTTGTCCTCCGTGGGATTCCAGTTCCAAAACAGGTACCCTTTGGTCTCCAGACCTATGACATCAGGAGCCTCGTTGGTGTGGGGGCCCCAGTAGAGATCATCTTTTTCAAAGACCTTCTGGATGACCTTCTGGCCGGTGGCCGGGTCCCTGAACTCCTCCAGTTTCTTTTTTAACAGCGTCTTGATTCGGGTATAGGCCTCCCGGGTTTCCCGGTCGTAGGGAGGGCTCTTTTTAGTGGTCAGGTGAAATTTAGCTCCGAAATTGTCGCTGGCCATCACTCGGAAATCACCCTGGGGAATTTCCGCCTCGATGAAATTCTCGCCGTTTACCGGCTGGTAGACAGGTCCAAAACCATGGTCCGACATTACCATCAGGGTGGTCTGGTCATCCAGTTTGTTTCGCAGTTCCCCCAAAAGCTGATCCATCCGCTGGTAAGTCTTCAGGATGGCATCTCCATACAGCCGTGCTTTCTCAGGATCCCATTCTCGATGCTTGGGGTCCATGAATTTCCAGAAGTAGTGTTGCACTCGGTCTGTAATGGTGAAGACCACAAAGAACAGGTCCCATGGCTCTTCCTCTATCATTTGGAAGACCATCTCGGCTCGCCTCTCCATGATGTCGTTCATATCCTCTAAGTATGCTCCCTCTTCCTCCGGCGAGACCTCCTGGCCGTACATATCCTTTCGGTAGTTTGGAATCTTGAACCGGTACTCGGGAGGATAGGTGAAATTGGTCAGGGAGGTGTGCGGGAACCCCGAGATCATGACACCTTTGAGCTTGTCGGGTGGCGAGGAGCTGGGCACGTTGACCACCACTGACTTCCTTCCCTGCTCGCTCAAGATGACCCACAGGGGATCCGCCCGGCGGTCCCTGGAAGTGTAGAAGTCCAACACGGATTGACCGGCAGCGTCGGATTTTATCCCCTTGACGAAGCCGAAGATACCGTGCTTTCCCGGGTTGACGCCGGTGACAGCGGAAGTCCAGGCAGGGGGTGAAGAGGGTGGAATGGCGCTGACCAGCTGCGTGGAGCTGCCTTCCTCCAGGAGCCGGGCGAAGTTGGGCAGTTTACCTTCCTTGACCCAGGGCACCAGCAGGTCGAAAGTAAGCCCATCGATGCCCAGAACAAAGACCTTCTGTTTGGGAGCTTTGCCGCAGCCGGCATTCAGCAGGGTTAATGCTAACAGCAGAGCTAAACCGCATAAACACCATCTGTTTTTCATGATCGTGGTCTCCAATCCGCTAACATTGTTTGATAAACCTCCTCGTACCGGGGGATGCAACGCTTCCAGGAAAAGCTCTCCTGCGCTGTCTGGCGGGCGTTTTTAGAGAGCTTGCGCCGCAGCTCATGGTTTCCCAGAAGGGTCACGATGGCTCCAGCAAAGGCATGAGCGTCATTGTCTCTTACCACCCAGCCGTCGATCATATTCTGGATGCCGTTGGCCGAGCCCTGGCAGACGACCACTGGTTTCCCGGCAGCCAGGTAATTCAGCAGCTTGATGGGGAACCCATAGGGCGAAACCCGAGGGCAAAGGGCCAGGTCACAGGCGAACAAGAACTTCTCCATGGTCCGGAAGGAAGTAGTCTGAGTGAAATGTACCCTTTTCCCTAGGCTCATTTTCTCTGCCTGGGCCCGAAAGCGGGTTGGCGAGGAGTTGGTCACCACCTCCAGGACACACTGCGGATAATGAGCCACCACCTCTTTGAGGCTTTTGAGAACTAGGCCGAAGTTCTGGTAGTTATCCAGATTTCCGGCATACAGAAGGTGGGGTATATTCCCTTTGCTTTTGGTGGGGACCGGCGAATCGATCTCCAACTGGTCCAGGTCTATGGCCGGCGGGATGGTCCAGGTTCGCTCCGCGGCGGCCCCGTGTCGACGGGCAAAAGCGGCGATCTCAGGCGTAACGGCAATACAGGCATCAGCTCGCCGGGGCAGCTGATGATCCAGCAGTCGCCCCAACCGTCCAGCCAGATTCCGGCCCAGCCGGGATCGGCTGTAGGAGGGAAGTTCGTGAGTCATCGTGTTGTGTGTGTGAAAAACCAGAGGCACCTTCCGCAATCGGCGGACCAGCAGGCCCGACAGCACCCCCTCGTAATTGTGGGCGTGGATGATCTGGGCTTTCTCCCGTTGGACCACCTGGTCCAGCTTTATGGCCAGCAGCATGTCGAAAATGGGCTTCTGAAGCGACGGGCCAGATCCCAGCTTGCCGGAGATGGGCAGCCGCCATGACCGGTATACCGGTCCCGTACAATTTAAGTTTTTGTCCCCATAGTGGTAAGTTACCAGATAAACCCGATGTCCCCTCCGACGAAGGGCTTTGACCAGTTGACCGATGAGCATCTGTGTTCCCTGAGAAGTGGGGAATGGGCAGGGAGCCACCATGGCGATTCGCAAGCTGTGCATGAGCTTTCCCGTGGAGAAAACTTAGCTCTTCAGGTCGGCATAGAGCCTGGCCAGGTCCGAGAAGGCGCGATAGATGGTCTTGGGCTTAGCTCCGCTGGGCCGCCCTCGTTTTCGCGGGTAGTGCGTAACGGGAACCTCCTTGATGGTGAAGCCTGATTTCTTCGCCAGAATGAGGATCTCGCTGTAGACCATGGCCCCGCGCGAGCGAATGCTTATTTGATCGAAGACGCTCTCATTGAATATCTTAAAAGCACAATTTATGTCCTGAACGCGCAGTCCGAAGAGACAACGCATCAACGCACCCCAGCACCGTGCGTTCAACCTGCGGCCCAGGTGTTCCCGGCGTCTCTTGCGGTATCCCAGGACGATGTCGTACTCCCGGGTCAGGGGGAGAGCTGTTTTCAGCTCGGCAAGGTCGAACTGCAAATCCGCATCCGTCACGAAGAGCAATTGGTGACGGGCAAGCTCGATGCCCGTCTTCAGAGCCGCCCCGTATCCTTGATTCACCGGATGCCTGGCCAGTTTGACCTGCCCTGTGCTGTCAGAGAGCCCTTTGACCAGGTAGGCGGTGTTATCCCGACTGCCGTCATCCACCACGATGATCTCCCAGGCCGGGGCCAGGTCCGGGAGGATCGAGGCCAGGTCCTGCACAGCCTGGACGATGTTCTGCGCCTCGTTACAGGCCGGCATGATGGCGGAGATGGTGGCGGCAGGTGTTTGGCGAGCCAGCAAGCCCCCCTTTTCTTTATGGGCTGGCGTGGGTGGTGACATTCGGCGCTCCCTGGTCCGGCTGGCTCCCGGCGATTTCCGGAACCACTCGTCCATCCATGTCGGCGGGCGACGGCAGGCCCAGAAATTGAAGGATGGTCGGAGCCATATCCATGATAGAGAGAGTTCCCAGTCGTTGGCCCATGGATCCATGGCCATTGGAAAACAGCATGATGCCTCGCCTCCGATGGCTGCCGTTCATGCTCTGTCCCTTGGTCCCGGCCCGTTCGTTTTTTCTCAGGGTCCGGACAGGCCCCCGGTCACGACGCCCGCGGCTGGAGAGACAGGTATAGGTATACCCGTTATCCAGATTCAGCTCCAGCACCAGATCGGGAGCTTGTTGCATAAAAGCCCCATGATAAAGCTCCTCCCGACGGTTAGTTTTGAGCACCACCCGCTGGCCTGTCTGCGGGTTCAGAAAATGGGACAGGGCGGCGATGATCTCCTCTCGCAGTTTTTCGTACTCCCGGCCTGGCGCCACGATGCCGTTGGGCTCCCGTCCTTGTAAGTTGATCCAGATAGCCGGAAAGGTGTTCATCTCGGTGGAGAAAGCTCTGGTTTGACTCCAATCAATGCCGCCCATCTGGGTTTGGGAGAGGAGCGCGCTGGTCACCCGGGATCTCTTTCGGAAAATGCTTTCCTGGATTCCCAGGGGCAGGAGTTTCAATCCGGCCGTCCGCAGGATGGATGCTCCCCAGGTGCCTGCT
>CBDUWG010000040.1:0-9194 GCA_965370845.1 uncultured bacterium | reverse complement strand
TCAGCTGGTCTTCGGAATTCGTCGTTCGCTCACATATTACGAGAATCGAATGGGTAAGGGAGGATTCCACAAGCTGTATCTGGCAGGGGGTGGCTCCCGTCTGGTAAATCTCGCCCAGCATCTTCATTCTAAATTAGAAGTGCCTGTGGAGGAACTCAACCCGCTGAAGGGAATTCAGGGTAATGGAAATCAAGAGGCGCTTTCAGCCGCGGCCCCGCAGTTAACCCTGGCAGTTGGCCTGGCCCTCAGGAAAGTGGGGAGAATAAGTGTTTGAGATCAACGTTCATCGCCAGATTCTGGAGCAAAGACATAGGGCTCATAAAAAGCGAATGCAGATCCTCTTTGTCCAGATAATATGCGTGGCAGTTCTCGCTACATTCAACGGAATCTTCACCCTTCATCTGTTTCTTCTACAACAGAATGTCAGCGCCAAAGAAGAGGGGCTGAAAGAGATCGGGGAGATGCTGGCCGGCTACGAACCGGAGATGGCCGACATCTGCGTAGAGAAAGTGGCCCTGGTGTCACGCCTTAAAGGTGGTGGGCCAAGGTGGGGTGCGAAGCTGAGAGCCATGAGTTCCCTGCTGCCGCCACAGATGTGGTTGACCGAGGTGTCCTTCATGAATATTACCATAGAGGGAATTCAGAAAAAGGTGCTCCAGGTGAGCGGGTCGATGTACTTCAGGGAAGAGCAGGATGAACTGGGTGGGATTTTAGCATTTTTGAATGTTCTCAGAGGTGATAAAAGTTTCTCCGAGGATTTTGAAAGTATCGAACTCCTCTCCTCGAAGCGGTCGAGATCTTCGGGGAATGACGAGCTGAATTTTAAGTTCATATGTTCCATTCATCAAAAGGATCAGATAGACTCATGGGAAAACGACTTTTCTGGATAGTGATAGCCTTTCTTTTCCTCATTTTTGCCGCGGAAGACTGGGCTTTCTACCGGCCCTGGTCCAGGAAACTGGATCAATTGGATCAGGCTATTGCCCAATCTCAAGATCAGATTCTGGGGAGCCAGATTCCAGTCGACAGGCTCCAAAAGATCAAGGATTTGATTGAGGAGAACTCCTTCGATAATAGCGCCGGCTCCGCTGCGGAGAATTGGGCTTCCCAGTCCCTTGGAGAGCTGATGGCTCTATCGAACGAAATGGGCATAGAGTTGTTGTCAATTGAACCGGGGTCGGGTTGGGAGGAAGATCTCTTCGTGGTTTACCCTTTTAAGATGGAGCTTCGCTGTGAGTATCATCAGTTAAGACGGCTCTTGGAAGCCATAGAAAGGTCACGAGATCTCATCCACATCAAGAAATTTCAGGTCTTCACAATCCAGGAGGAAACGCTGGCCACGCTAGCAGTGGATATTTACTTTATTAAGAAGGATCCGGATATATGGGAATGAAAGTCAACAACAGAGCGGTGGCCATCTTTGGGCTGTTGGTCATCCTGCTGTACAGTGGAGCGAGGACTTTGACCACGGCGGGAGATGTGGGGAAGGGGAACGTCTATTTAGAGACGGATGAGAGGAAGCTGTACCTGGAATCCATTCTCCTTGATTTGGAGGAGTTTTTTACACAGATGGCTGATTCTGCATATGGAGGCGTTGGATTAAGAGATCCGCTGTTGCCAAGCAAGCTCTCAGTTCAGCCCAAACAGGAGCTTCAGCGGCAGGCAAAGCAATTGTCGCCCAAACCTTCTGCGAAGCAGAAACCGAGATTGACTGGATTGGTCCTGGATGAGGAACCGACAGCCATTGTGGAGATTGGCCAGAAGTCATATGTAGTCAAAGAGGGAGATGTGATCGAGGGGAGTAAGGTGGTCCTGATTGATGAACGGGGCGTTCATCTGTGGGTCAATGGAGAAGTTGTGACCTTACGGTAAGAGTTTTTTAACAGGAATTTTTTAAAGGGGTCATCGAGATGATCACGAGTCATGTTAGATTTTTCACATAGCTGGTCCTCGGTCTGTTCACGGCCATTTTAATGGTCACGTCGGTAGCTACAGCAGGAGGAGGGATTGATAATCTGGTGACCCTGGAGGCTCATGACGCTTCTCTCACCTCTGTGTTACAGACCCTGACTGAAAAGAGCGGGTTGAATATAATCACCGGCCACAGCGTGGAGGAAAGAAGGATCTCCATTCGGATTGAAAACGTTCCCGTGGAGGAAGCCATCGCTCTTGTGGTTAAGGCCGCCGGTCTGGAGTACGCCAGAGTAGGCAGCTCAATTTTGGTTGAGACTGGCGAGGTCTTGGGAGAGAATGCCAGCCTGTCTCCGTATGTGATCAAGTTGGACTATGCCGACGCCGCTGAGGTCCAGGAGATGTTGCAGGATTTATCCCCGTATATCCAGGTGGATGTGGGAGGGAATCAACTGGTGGTCAGGGCCAATCCTAAAGCGAGAAGAGAGATCTCGAAGATCATCAAGGAGATCGATAAACCCCCAGTGCAGGTGATGCTGCAGGCCAAGTTGATTGAAGTTCAGGTGGATGCCCTTGCCAGGATGGGCATCGACTGGAATAAGCTCAATTCCATCACGACCGTTGTAACCGAGGGTATTCCGGAACCTTCTGCTCCTAACGCTCTTCCTGAAAAAATGCCCTTTGAGATAAGGGATATTACCAAATCTACCTTGAGCCGACAACTTGAGGTTTTCCAAATCACCCTGGATTTGCTGATCAACGAAGGGAGTGCAGAAATCCTGGCCGATACCAAACTGGCTACCCTGAATAACAGAGAGGCCACCATTCATATTGGAGACATCGTCCCTTACGTGATCACCGGTTACGGGGGTGTAACTGCGGAGCTCCAGGTGGAAAGGGAGGAGGTGGGGATCAAGCTCAGGATCACCCCCCACGTGAACGACGACGGATATATTACCACCAGAGTGGAGCCTGAGGTCAGCACGATCGTCGGATGGGTAGGCCCCAATAATGAGATCCCCTGGGTGAAGACGCGCACGGCCACAACCACGGTGAGGGTAAAAGATGGGGAGACCATCATAATCGCCGGTCTGCTGAGTGAGGAAGAGACCACGCAGATCAGCAAAGTACCTCTGCTGGGGGATCTGCCATTATTAGGCAAACTATTTCAGCACACCGTGAAGAACAGAAAGAAGACCGACCTCATTATTGAGATTACTCCAAAAGTTCTCGAAGATTGACCCTAAAAAAAGCTTGACTTGTGATCACAGGCACCGGTATTTTAGCTTTGTGCAGTCATTGAGAAAAATATGCCGGGGCCTTTTTTTGTTTGTGGGTCTGTTGCTGGTGGCCGGGAATAACTCGTGGGCAGTCTCCAAATACGCCGGAGAGTTCCTCAGCCTGGGTGTTGGAGCCCGCCCCATGGGCATGGGTGGGGCATATGTGGCCATAAGCGATGGTGCCAGTGCCATTTACTGGAATCCGGCCGGTCTGGCCAATACGGCCCGGCGCCAGATCCTGTTCATGCATGCCGAGAGCTTTGGGGGGCTGGTGCGCCAGGATTATTTGGGTTTTGCTCTGCCTCTGGGGACCGACCACCGCACTGTGGGGGTCGGCCTGATGCGTCTGGGGGTGGATGATATCCCATACACTGAGTGGGATCCTCAGACGCAACGGCCCCGGGTTTTGAAAGAGGTCAGCGACGCTGAATACGCCCTGTTTTTCTCCTACGCCTGCAAACGAGGGAGAAATTGGAGTTTTGGCGGCAGCGGCAAGTTCATCAGAAAGGCCGTGGGGGATGATCATGCCCTGGGTCTGGGGGTGGATGCCGGAGCCCTGTGGCGCATAAAACCCAGCTGGGTGCTGGGGGCTAAGTTGGCCGATGTGACCACAACGCCATTGGCCTGGAACTCGGGATACAGGGAATATATCCTTCCTATGCTGAAGTTAGGCACGGTATATCGATTGGCTCTGCGGTCTATTCGGGGAGAAATAAACCTGGTCCTGGACGTGGACACGATGTTCGAGGGCCGGGACTACGCCGCATGGGCCTCGGTGGGCAGCGCGAGTTTCGATCCCCGGGCCGGTTTGGAATACTGGTACCGGCAGCGAGTTGCCCTGCGAATGGGAATTCAACCGGAGCAATTCTCCGCGGGGGCCAGCATTTGCCTGGGTATAGGGGGTGTGGATTACGCTTTTTTGGGCCACGACGAGCTGGATAACAGCCACCGTCTCTCCGCCCATGTAGAATTTTAATTTGGCGGACTGCTCATGCCAAATTGGTGAAGGTAAAAAATTTTAATAAAATCTTGACAAAAGATCGGCTGAACAGTATATTCGAAATGAGAGCAATAATGCTCTTATTTTTACGATGAAGGAGGGTTGTAAAAGGCATGGCCAGAGGAAAAGTGAAGTGGTTCAATGAAAACAAAGGTTATGGTTTCATTGAACAAGAGGATGGCCCCGATGTGTTCGTCCATTTCACCGCCATTCAGGAAGAAGGTTTCAAGACTCTGATGGAAGGCCAAGAAGTCGAGTTCGAGATCACATCAGGTGAAAAAGGACCACAGGCCTCAAACGTGGTTAAAGCATAACGGCTTTTTAAATAAAAGCGTTAGGATTTAACACGGAAGAACCCGCTCATTTAACTTTGAGTGGGTTCTTTTTAAGTATTGCAGGTCCCTTCCCATCGGTACGGAGCCGGCTGTATTTTTTTTCTTGCCGATGGCGGTGAATTTATCTATTTTTGACACCGAAGGGAGTCCTCATTTTAGTTTTGGATCGCCAGCCCAAGGGGTGAAGTTGTGTTCCATAATATCATCACCAAGGTCTTCGGCAACAAACGTGATCGGGACATCAAAAATACCATGCCTTTGGTTGAGGAAATCAACCGCTTTGCCGAAGAATATAAAGAGCTCACCGACGATCAGCTTAAGGCCAAGACCGAGGAGTTTCGGGCTCGGCTGAAGGAAGGTGAGACTCTGGACGATCTTCTTCCCGAGGTTTTCGCAGCGGTGAAAGATACCTGCCGCAGGCTTCTGGGGAAGAGTTGGGATGTATGTGGTCAGCCCATTACCTGGGACATGATTCCCTTCGACGTACAGCTTATCGGGGCCATTGTGCTCCATCAGGGCAAGATCGCCGAGATGGCCACCGGAGAGGGCAAAACCCTGGTAGCCACCATGCCCCTTTACCTGAACGCCCTCACGGGCCGGGGCGCGCATCTGATCACCGTTAACGATTACCTGGCTCGTCGCGATAGAGAGTGGATGGGTAAGATCTACGAATTTCTGGGTCTTACCGTGGACGTCATTCAAAATGAGATGGACCCCCAGAGACGCAAGGCGGCCTACAAAGCCGATATCACCTACGGGACAAACAACGAGTTCGGGTTCGACTATCTGCGGGACAACATGGCCGTCCGGTTCCAGGACCGTGTTCAGCGTGAATACTGCTTCGCCATCATCGATGAGGTGGATAGCGTGCTCATAGATGAGGCCCGAACCCCCCTGATCATCTCCGGCCCAGTGGCTCAGTCCACCCATCGTTTTCAGGAGATGAAACCACGGGTTGAGCAATTGTACCGGCGACAGATCCCTATGGTAAACCAGTTCGTCGCCGAGGGTGAAAAGCTTCTGCAGTCGAGCCAGGAGTACGAGGCGGGCATTAAATTGCTCCAGGCCCAGCGTGGAAATCCCAAGAACAAAAAGCTGATGAAGCTGATCGGGGAGACGGGGGTGAGGAAGCTGATCACCCGCGTGGAGCTGGATTTCATGCGGGACAAGCGGATGTTCGAGATCGACGACGAGCTTTACTACGTTATCGACGAGAGGAGCAATGTGGTCGATCTTCAGGATAAAGGACGCAATCTCCTCTCGCCGCAAGATCAGAAGATGTTCACCCTTCCCGACCTCAGCGAGGGTCTGCAGCAGATTGATGGTGATCAATCTCTCTCGCCCGAGGAAAAAGCCAAGAAGAGAGAGAAGTTCTACAGGGAGTACGGGGAGAGAAGCGAAAAGCTGCACAATATCAGCCAGTTACTGAAGGCTTACACCCTGTTTGAAAAAGATGTCGAGTATGTGGTCAGCGAAGGAAAGGTGATGATCGTCGACGAGTTCACCGGCCGGCTGATGTCCGGCAGGCGATACAGCGACGGTTTGCACCAGGCCATTGAGGCCAAAGAGGGCGTCAAGATCGAGCGGGAGACCCAAACCCTGGCCACTATTACCCTGCAGAACCTGTTTCGACTTTATGAGAAACTGGCCGGGATGACCGGCACTGCCGAGACGGAAGCAGGGGAGTTCTTCGAGATATACAAGCTGGAGGTGGTGGTCATCCCCACCAACGAGCCGATCAGGCGGCATGATATGGACGATCTCATCTACCGGACCCGGCGGGAGAAGTACAACGCCATCATCGAGGAGATCGCCAGCATACACGAGCAGGGCCTGCCGGTTTTGGTGGGCACCGTCAACGTGGAGGTTTCCGAGACCCTGAGCCGCATGCTGAAGAGAAGAAAGATCGATCACTCGGTATTGAACGCCAAACAGCACCAGAGAGAGGCCGAGATTGTGGTCCAGGCTGGCCAGCCCGGGGCGGTGACCATCGCCACCAACATGGCCGGCCGGGGAACGGACATCAAGCTGGGCTCTGGGATCATCAGGTTTCCTCAAGAAAAGGTAAGTACCTTTGCCGAGCTGGTGAAATCCCTGGTCTCGGGCCGGGAGCGGGTGGTGATTCACGAGATTTCTGCGGAACAGTTGCCGTTCTTTAGGGAAGCCTTGGAGACGGTTGGTGTCTCTCCGAAAGTTTTGGAAACGGTTGAGCAGAAACAGGCCATTCTCTTAACCAAGAACGGTCCATCTCCGGGAGAAGTGGTGATGATTCCACGATCCATCAGCGCTCCTAACGATAGCCGGATGCGGCCCGGGGATCTGCACCACATAAAAGCCAGGGATTACTCCGAGGGCGGACTGTATATCATTGGCACCGCGCGGCATGAGGCGCGCCG
This sequence comes from uncultured bacterium, assembly GCA_965370845.1. Classification (GTDB taxonomy): domain Bacteria; phylum SM23-81; class SM23-81; order SM23-81; family SM23-81; genus DAOVRJ01. The sequence continues at coordinate 2,272 of CBDUWG010000040.1, read as the reverse complement.
GGTCGACCGGCAGCTCCGCGGACGTTGTGGCCGGCAGGGCGATCCTGGGGCTACCCGGTTCTTTCTGTCGCTGGAGGATGATCTGATGCGTTTGTTCGGCTCCGATCGCATCGCCACAATCATGGATAAGCTGGGGGTTGAGGAGGGGGAGGTCATTCAACATTCCATGGTGACCAAGGCTATCGAGCGGGCGCAGAAGCGAGTCGAGGCTCAGAACTTCGCCATCAGAAAGCACCTCCTGGACTACGACGACGTCATGAACCAGCAGCGGGAGGTAATCTACGACCGCCGCCTGCATGCACTGGAGGGAGATGATCTCAACCCCGAGATTATGGAGATGCTGGACAAGGCTGTGCAGGCAAAGGTCCTGACTCATATTGAAGAATCGCTTGTGGCCGAGAAATGGGATCTGACGGGGTTACTGGAGGAGCTGCGCAGAGCCTTCTTCGTTGACTTGAACATCTCTGCTGAGGTGATCTCCGGTTTCGATCAGGAGAAAATGCTGGAGGTTGCCTGCAAAGCGGTCAGAGCTGCCTATCAGCGCAAGGAGGAGATCCTGAGCAAGGAGATGATGCGCCAGTTAGAGCGATTTGCCGCCCTGCGGGTCATGGATGAACGCTGGAAGGAACATCTCTACGAGATGGATCAGATCAGGGAGGGCATCGGGCTCAGGGCATATGGGCAGAAAGACCCCCTTTTAGAGTACAAGCGCGAGGGGTTTCAGACTTTCCAGGGGATGCTGGAGCGAATAGACCAGGAGACGATAGAGCTGATCTTCCGGGCCCAGGTGGCACCCGCTCCCCAAGAGCCATCAACGGCCCCTGCCGGCCAGCGAGCATATCGCCCGCCAGCGCCGGGAATGGTCGCTGCGGCTCAGGGGTCTCCGCGGCCGCCAGCCCCGGAGGTGGCCCCGGATCCCGATCAGGTGCGAGCCGCGCGGGCGGGAAAGCCGCAACCTATACAGGCGGGCAAAAAGGTGGGCCGCAACGACCCCTGTCCCTGCGGAAGTGGCAAGAAGTACAAGAAATGCTGTGGAGCTTGAGCTTAAGATGCCGTGAGTTGGGGCCTGTATTTTCTTCGTTTTTTAGGAAAACCGATGGTCAGGGAGCACCTAAGGTCCATACACGATCTGATCGATCGTTGTTTTCGCTGTGGCCTGTGCCGGGCAGTATGCCCGGTTTTTTTGGAGGTGGGGCAGGAGCCCGCCGTGGCCCGGGGAAAGGTTCAGCTGGTCGGTGCCCTGTTGGCCGGCGAGATGGAGCCCTCGGATGGCATGGCGCACCTACTCTCTCGCTGTTTGACCTGTGGCCTTTGTGAGCAGGCCTGACCGGCGGATGTGCCGGTCACCGAGATCGTGCTGTCGCCCAGGAACGAGCTGGTCTCTGCCCAGGATCTAATCCGGACAGGGAAGACAGCTCCATTTCCCGCCGTCTCCCGGTGGGCGCGCTATCTTCGGGAGATGGGATCTTCGCCAGAACAGCCCCTGACGGCCATATTGAGCCTGTTGTCCCAGATCCACGGTGGGACATGGCCGAGGAACCGGCCACACATTTCATCGAAAAAGATGGTGGGGAAGATAGAGCCGTCACAGATCGCTCTACGCGTGGGATATTTCCCCGGGTGTGCCCAGTTCATCTATCCTCGAGTTACCAGGGCGGTTATGGATGTTCTGGAAGCAAACGACGTCATGGCCGTCGTGCCCGAGGGATTGGTGTGTTGTGGATGGCCCTTTATGGAGGCGGGAGATTTCTCTGCTGCCGGCAAGTTGGTCCAGGCGAACATCAAAGCTTTTGAAGGACATGACATCGATGCCATCGTGGTAAGTTGCGCGGCCGGCAACCGGGTACTGAAGAGATACTACGCAGAGCTTTTAGGGTTGAAGGGGTTTTCGGCGCCCGTATACGACATGGCCGGGTTCCTCCTCGATGTTCTGCCCGGTCCGCTGAAAGCATCTCCGCTGCCCAAGAAGATCGTCTACCTGCACTCGCCTGGTCTGAGTGAAGATGGATGCCGGCAGGTGGAATTGTTAACCAAAATTCCGGAGTTAGAGCTGGTGGAGATGGAGACGTCTGCGGAGAATTGTGGGGGATCGCTCTTTTTCTCGGCCGTCCATCCCGAGCTCTCCCGGACTATTTTGGATCGAAGGTTGCATGCTATTGCCAGAGCTGACTGCGACGCCGTGATCACCGATAGCCCGGCATGCATGATGCAGCTGGAGTGGGCCCTGGAGTCTCGGGGGATGTCTCAGAAGGTTATGCACCTGGCGGAGGTT